>CAZWQX010000077.1:0-18765 GCA_964635965.1 uncultured Cryomorphaceae bacterium | reverse complement strand
TTTGATTTCATGATACAAATTGACTTTTGCGGTCAACCTATATCAGGGACGGACAAGCACCGCCATTCTTAATTCCTCATTCTTAATTCATAATTGACCTTCATTCCACCCCCGCCATGACAGAGCGGAGAGTGAGAGTGGAGAGCGGATCCACCCCCGTCATCGGTTTCGTTCCTCAACCGCTGCCACTCTCTCCAAAGGGGGACAGCATCTCGCTTCGTTTGTGGATGTTTCGATTCCCTCAATCTTCATCCACCTCTTTTACCCTACCCACTTGGCCGTCTTCCAGGCGCACCTTGATGCCGTGGGGATGGGAAGGCGACTTGGTGAGGATGTCTTTGACAACGCCTTCGGTCAGGGTACCCGTGCGTTGGTCTTGTTTGAGCACAATGGCTACCCGCACTCCAATGTGAATGGATGATCGTTGCGTGCCGTTCATTTTAACATAGAAATTCGTTGAGCTCTGCAATGAGTCTGCAAGAGCCGTTAAGATATTCTTTTTGACCTGACCTTTATGTATCGACTTCAAACCAATGAACTTGCTCCTCTCTTTTAAACGTCGGCCTTATTAATTTCTCCAAGAAAACAAGTAAAAATGAAGCGTAACCGCACCCTTGTTTGAGCTCAGGCATCAGAAGCTCCGCTTCTGCCAATGCCGTTTGCGAGTTTGGGTAAGGTAGCGAAGTGTTGCGTAGTTTTCAGTGAGAAATTAATCCAGCCTTGACTTTTTTGTCACTTTTTGCGTCAAGGCAAAAAGGGAGTAAAATCAAAAATGAACCCATCTGGATAAGTATTTTCTGTTGTCAAATAGTGTCCTCAACAGAAAGACAGAAATGCTATACTGGTCAGTGATCTATAACAACTCAATCAGGTTTTCTTGAAATTCAGCTCGATCACCCGCACGCATTTTACGGCGCTTTTGGGTGGCGGTCTCTCCGTTTACTTTTACCATTCCCGCTTCAATCGCCTTGTGGGCCTCCCCTCCCGAACCCACCAGTCGCATCAGCTTCAATAGCTTGTCCAAAGGGATAAAGTCGGTTCCTTCTTTTAAGGTGAATTGGTGTTCGGGCATTTTTTGAGCTTTGGCGCAAATATAGATGTTCCGGGGTGGGGAGTGTGCAGTTTTCGTTGCTCGTTGTGCGTTTTGGCTGATAGTTTGATTCACAGAGAACACGGAGAGGGTTAGGACTTGGTTATTTGTGACGTTTTAAGTTCACACCTACTACGTTTCACTTCGTCGGTCGAAGAGAGGATTGCTGGAGCAATCAAAGAGAACGTAAAGTGTAGGCATACTCTAACAGTTCATTCTACATTGCTAATTCGACATTCAAGATTCAGGTACCCGTGTCTTTCTCGATACATTAGCCTTCACTACGCTTCGGCTAACACTCGAAATGACACTCCAAATTATTTACGATGTCAGTTCGAGTGAATCGCGACAAAGGAGCGATTTGTATCGAGAACTCCACCCCCGCCGAGACTGAGCGGAGAGTGAGAGTGGAGAGCGGATCCACCCCCGTCATCGGTTTCGTTCCTCAACCGCTGCCACCCCCTCCGAAGGGGGACACACGTTCGTCTTCGAAAAGAGAATTACTCAATTGCAAGGACAATTTACCCTAGCACGACATACAGCTAACAGCTAACCGCGTGCCGCCTTAGCTTTAGC
Organism: uncultured Cryomorphaceae bacterium; assembly: GCA_964635965.1. Classification (GTDB taxonomy): domain Bacteria; phylum Bacteroidota; class Bacteroidia; order Flavobacteriales_D; family Cryomorphaceae; genus JAKVAV01. Next base: position 17,099 of record CAZWQX010000077.1, on the reverse strand, counting down.
GGTGGCGCAAGGCTAGCGGCTAACAGCCCAAAACAAATGACTCTAAACCCAAGTTGTCCTAAAAAGATATTCTACTTTTAAACCCAATATGCTACGCCCCTTCCACCTCGCCTTTCCCGTTTGTGACTTAGCGCTGACCCGCAAGTTCTATCACGAGATCTTGGGCTGCGAAGAGGGACGATCGGACACCCACTGGGTAGACTTCAACTTCTTCGGGCATCAATTGGTTTTGCATCAAAAAGAAGGTTTTGAACATGCGTCGGTTTCCAATCCCGTGGATGGAAAAGACGTGCCTGTCCCCCACTTTGGGGTGGTTTTAACCATCGAAGATTGGCAGAAGCTGGCCGAACGGTTAAAAGGTCATGACGTTGAGTTTATCATCGAGCCCTATATCCGCTTTGAGGGTGAAGTCGGTGAACAACGAACGATGTTCTTTCAAGATCCGGAGGGGAATGCGTTGGAGTTTAAGGCGTTTAAGAGTTTGGATGGGTTGTTTGCAAAGTGAGGTTGTGATCCTCTCATCCTGATGCTCCTATGGCAAAGAAGTGAACGGTGGCTAACCGCGTGCGCTAAAGCTTTAGCGGTGTCGCAGCGGAGCCGAAGCCAAAGTGGTTGTGAACAAAACTATAAGTGTTCTTCCCTTTTACCTTGATGCAAAAGGGACAAAAAATCAAGAACCGAAAAATGCTTCTTCCCTCCCCTGATAATTGCTAAAATCTAATCGAAGTAGTCGGTTTTCAACCGAAAGGACAAGCCCCTTCAAAAGATTTTAACGCAATTCTCACTTCACAGCTCTCCCACGCCCGCGTTTCGGTTCGGGCCCGCGCACTTTTCGATCGTCCACAATTTGAAATCTGGATTGTAAGTAGACGATCGGCCTTAATTTTATTCAAGAGAGATGATCCCAAGCAGTCATATTGATTTTAGTATCTTGACTGCACCAAAACCCTGAAAGTCTATCCTTTACATTTTGCCATACACCTTACACCATGCTTAACCAAAAACTTTGTACCCTATTCATTGGCTTATTCTTTACTCCTTTTATGGTTAATGGACAAAGCAATGTTGTCGGAGGACAGCCAGCTGAGCCGGAAGAATTCCCTTGGATGGCACACTTGGTACTTGACGATCCCGAATTTCTAGGTTGCGGTGGGACGCTGATTGCTCCTGACTGGGTGTTGACCGCGGCTCACTGTGTTGCCGATCCCGAATTTCCGCAAAGTATTCAGGTTTTGATAAACACACTTGTCACCGATGTAAATAATCTCGAACCCTATACCGAACAAATAGACATAGAAGCGATAATCATCCATCCTGAGTTTCTATGGAATTTTGGAGACCCCGATTTAGCGCTGGTCAGACTTGCAGAACCCGCTTTTACTGAACCGATCTTGCTAGCCACTGAGGATGAATCGGATATGTATGAACACAGCATGCCGGCTACCTTGCTGGGCTGGGGAAGAATGGAAGCTTTCGGCGAGAATTCAGACATCTTGCTAAAGGGTAACACGAATTTTATCGGTGCTGAAGAATGTGCTGAACAGCATGAGAATACTGAGTTCGGGCCATGGATTTCGGCAAACATCGAGACCTTGATATGTGCAGGGTACCTTCCTTCAGACGAGGAAGTAGTAGGCGCCGGGAGAGGTGATAGTGGTGGACCACTGTTTATTGATGATAATGGAATTCCAAAACAAGTGGGTATCGTTTCCTTTGGCGGTGGTGAGGGTTTTGTAACTACAGAAGAGCTCCCCGTTGCCTATTCCCTGGTTACCCAGCATTTAGAATGGATTCAAACGACAATGGATTCGTATAACCCTACGTCATTGTCAGAAGTGAATTTCAATGGGCTAGATATCGCATACTTCGCTAATGAAAAAATCTCTCTGGCTGAATTAGATCCTCAGCATGAGTATTCGATGACCATTCACAGGATAACGGGCAAACAAAACTTCGAAGAATCTTACACGAATTCGGAAAACTTGGTTATAGACGTGGAGTCTTTCCAAACGGGTATCTATCTCCTTTATATCACAGATTTAAGCAGCGGAGACTACTTTACCTTTAAGTTCTTTGTTGGTCGATAGACAAGTAAATGTCTAGAAATACTTCTCAATTAGCCAGTGACTTGGTCGGGTACTCATTGTGACGGATGAGACGGTCACTGAGCCCAGATAGCCATCTGGGAAGTGAGTTGATGGTATGAGAGATAAAATTTTCGTTTTGTGTTCTGTTTAAAATTGAGTCTTGAGCGCTTCTTAATCATACGTCTTTGTCTCGATGAGCTGCCAAAGAAGTTGCGCAACCTCCTTATTGTATATATCGCTATGTGCCTTCCCTCCTTTTTGATGTGCTTCTCTCATAATAATGCTAGAGGCATTTATTATTATCAATTCAGGATCTGAACTAAATGTTGTGGGTGGATCAGCGAAATATTCCTTGTGATTGATATTATCATAATATCCCTTCTTGTCATTCATTACCTTCTTGTAGGCCTTAATTCCTCCTGCAAAGGGGGCGTAAATTCCCTTCTTCACCGCCTTGTCATGCCTGCTGCAAACCAGAACAATATCTTCAGCATACTGATTCCAATTTTCATAGTCTTTGGTCTTTTCTATTCCCTCATCATCCGAATATCGGTTTATACTATAAGCGGATTGTAGGTTGATAAGAAGATTGACCTTTTTGCTGTTCTCCTTCAACATGCTGGCACTCATGGTTGCCCTTGAAGTAAGTTTTGCACCGAAACTATGCCCTACGACCACCGTTTCGAATGTATGATCTACCTCCTCCTTCAAAATGATCTTATTAAGGATATGGTTAGCCCATGTCATACCAACTTCATCAGCATCATTCGTCTTATTAAAAAAGCTGAATACACTCCACCACTTTTCAGACCACATAGAAGGCCAGGTGATCCCAAAAAAGATAGGTCTGAACTCTTTTTCGCTTTTGTTTGCTTCTGAGATAATTTTCAAAAACATAGAGTTAAAGTTTCGAATGGCTTCTTGCTGGTCAGAATTCCATCCCATAGAATAAACAAAAACATGAGTGGGTTTTACCTTGTCAATTTTACTAATAAAGCTATCCTCTAATTCCTCAAGATGTTTTTTGCCCATTTCGAAAGCTTTTTTTGGATCAACCAAATCAAGTGTATCATATGCATCATAAATAGGGTTGATTCGGATATGTTCCACACCTTCATTCTCTACCTCAAATTCGTGAATTGTAGAAATGAACATGGGCTTTTTATCATCCAGCAGCCTCCTTTTGCGTTTTTGCATATTGGCCCACGTATTCTCTTGATTGAAGTCATAAATATCAAGACCGTTCCCCCGTTTTACTTTCTTTTTACTAGGAGCACCCACTCTTTTTCTGGAGGCTTTTTCAATTCCTATTATATACCCATCGAATGCTAAGCTTGTTCCTTTATCTCGATCAGACAATCTGTGGAATACCCACCTGTTCTTCCCGTTCGTTCCCAGTTCGTTTTCTCTTTTATTGAGGAATGTTTGTTTTGATGCACAGGATGTTGCAATAACTGCAATCAGTGCGAACCAGATATTCTTATACATTTTCTATGTTGTTTTCATAACTGACTATCATGGCATTGCCGATTTCTGTTACACCTCAGAAAAAATTTTCTAACAGTTTCAAAAAGGCACATTCCAAATTGAGGAATCCCACCATTATGAAAGATCTGTTGAACTTTTTTGGATTATAGATGAAATTTTCAATCAGTCTTTTCCTTATTACAAGGCAGCTTTTAGCGCTTCCCCCAAAACTTCTAAAGCTTTATTCGCGGCATTCTGAGCCATTGCTTTGGAAATTATCGATATGCCCAAAAGCTCCATCTTGAGTAACTCTTTCTCATTTTCTAAATAGGGTTTGACGGTCTCCTGATCCAATGTCCCGTCAAAAAGGAGCTCGGCAATGAGCTTGAGTCTTTCTTGTCTTCTTTCCAAGAATTTCTTCACCGTTCGTTTCGCATCAGGCCAATCACCTGTTAAAGATCCTTTGATGGCCTCCGCCATATCGCCTACTACTTCATTAATATCTAAATTCATTATTTCCGGGTTTAGTCTTGTTTAGGTAATCTCTTTTCCGTCTCTCTAACCGCGGCTATTCCATCAGTAACTTGCCGCATTTGCAGGGTTATTTCACCAGAGCTAGTTATCTCTCCGCGGTTCTTATGAGTTTTACGGGTATTCTCGATGACAGAAATTAAAGCGTCTATCTGCTGTTTAGATTGATCACTTTTCTTTCGGTAATCATTCATTCGATTAATCCGTCGTAGGTTTAAAATCATCTCGTAATAAACATCCTCGGCATTTGGGTAATGTCTGTAAGATTCTTTACTGGTGTCAACTTCCATCATAAAGTAGAACTTATCCGCTATTGCATCTGTCTCTTCAATTAGTTCGATGACCTCAGCGTCGTACATCGGGACTAAGGAGATGCAGGAACTCACTAATAGTCCGACAGAAAATATGAGGGCATAAATAAGTCTTGGCTTATATACCCTTCCAAGGTTTGGGTATTTTAATGTATTCATAGTGTGTGCTTTAGTTTCGGTTTATACTTCGGTCCATTTATCTTGGCCGGTGTGAACCCAATGCGTTTTGAATCGGATCAAAAGCCTCGATTCATCACCTTGGATTAATCGGCATATGCCGGCCAGGGAACCCTTTGCATTTCTGCTGGAAAAGGATACTCTTTGATCGATTTCATTTCCAGCATTCTACCTTCTACAGAGAGGGGGTTAACACCCTTGTATTTGGCTTTTCTCATTTCATCGCGAGATTCCTTTACTCTGTCAGGTCGGTATTCTGCCAAATGGAGAACCACCTCGATTATGTCGTGATTATCAGCATGTTTTTCAAAAAGGTTGTCGAGGGCTTCTTGCTTCTTGGCAAATTCCGCCTGCATTTCGAAATCTCTCAATTTGAGCCAAGCAGGAATTGGACCAATATGGTCAGTGAAAGCCACATCAGGATAGATATTGTTGTTGAGTGTAACTACTTCCTTGTAAACCCTCATATACCTTTTCCTCCATTTGGTAAAGGAATCACCTGTCCTGATAGATCCAAAGGACCAGGTTAGAAATCCCATGCTTTTCTTATAGGTTTCAAACTGATCGTCGGGAATAAACAGTGGAGACCTGATTGGTAGTTTATAGTGGTTGGCCAGATCCGTGTACGCGACGAAATACTCTTTGAACCAGCATAAAGTATTGTGGTGACAGGTGAAGTGTTTTATGGTAAGGTCGTATTCATCCATCACGGTCTTTAGCTGATTATACTGCGCTTTTATTTCGTTTCGAAGCGAATTGATCTCGTCTTCTTCATGCCGCTTCTTCGCCCGTCTCTGATCGTTAAATGGGCGAAAACGACCGCTCTTCTTCTTTATAAAATTGTAGTGGATGTTTTCCGTAAGTGGCTTTCCTGAACAGAAGGTCAGGTGGCATCCAATTTGGAGATCAACATTGGCTTCTTCCGCAGCTTCCTTGAGTCGCCTTACTCTTTCATGCAAGTTATTCCCGTTTGGAAATACGGCAACGCTGTTTACCAACTTTAGCTTGATGGCTTCAAGTACGGCGTTGTCAATAACATCCACCACTCCATAGTCATCGGCTGTAAAAATCATTTTCATGAGTCACTATCTTTTTAATTTGATTCGGATTATGAGTTCTCGCTTCTTCTCAATAGCTTTTCGCTAGACAAGAGGTGGTGTGCCGGGGCTTCTTCTGATCTGGTCTGCAGGATACTCAGCAAACTTGCTATCCCCTCCTTCGAGAACGCCAACAATATCTTCCACCACTTCGGTACTTGTGTAGTAATACCAATGATTGATCAGGTTATTTCGGAGGGTAACCCCATCGTCATCTTTCGTGTTAGTGACGTTACAATCTACCACCCATGGCTGATCTATAGGTTTGTGTTTGCGGCCATAGCGACCAAGCATATTCGCAAAGTTTTTGGTGTACTTCGAGATGTCAAGTGCTTTATCCTTTTTGTGAAAATAAACATGGACTCTCTCACCATAATCGAGTAAATGGCTATACTCTTCGCCATTTTCAAAGATGTTGTAAGGAACATCGCCGGCAATGCAGAGAATTTCTTCAAAAGGCATCAGCCCCGTTTTTCTGCCTCTCATATTTGCCCTAATGGCAGATCTGAACACTCTGTGCCCCATGCTGTGAAGCATCAGATGAATCTTCGACTCACAAGGAGCGTGTTGGGCTTTTCCCAGATAAAACTGGAAGAAGCCTCTCAGAGAATTCATGGCTCTTGCTAAGGCCTCACCAGAACGTTCTGCATCTTTTGCATCATTGCGGTAATGGAGAGGAATAGTCGGTGACATTCCCGGCCAGGTGAAAATGACGATGTGTTTGATGCTACAATCGGAGTTTTGAACGTAGCGTTCGGACAAGTCCTTAAAATTGCTCCGAACCCCCTCCAGATCCGTATTAAATCCATGAACAAAAAAGAGTACGCTGTCACCACCCCCTGATGAAATCAATTCCCGATATAGTGTAGCGAAAAAACGAGAGGAGCCCTTCAGGTTTTCGATGTTATCATCGTCGATTTCGTCATAAAGTAGTTCGGCCTTACTGCTGGGCTCGGGGAAGAGTCGAAAGTCATCTTCTTCACTGTAAGTGCCGTATCGCAAATTGTCTTGCGCAGTCTCTTTGCCATCCTCGCGGATTTTCTCTTCATCTCCGCCTTCATTCAGGATTTCTCGATTGGTAATGAAAAATAACATGGTATTCGGTTTTAGTTGATTCTCTGTTTTCCGTACCACCAAATTATCCCCTTTCCGACTGCATCATGAAGTCTGAATTACCGCGTTCAAATGCATAAATAACTTGAATCTTGACTCGTCTCAACTGGTTGTTTGGTGATTGGTTGAACAAGTCTAAAAATCTGAATTTAAAACTCCAAAAGACCAATCAATTTTTCCCGTTCAACGGGGAAGGAAATGGCTGAAATCAGGGATTCCCTTTAAAAACATGTCTAACTTGAAGGAGGGATGAGAATTATGTTCGCTCTAATCAATAGTCAACTGATCTTGGATTAAGTGAAATTGTGCAAAACAAAAAGCTTGGCCTGAAATAACTGATATTTCAATTTTGAATAAACAAATGTGAATTCAGAATCACTGACTACCCTTGCCAAGGAAAGGGATTTTCAGATTGCCGGAGAGTTGACTTATTGCCCCTGTTACAGTGGCCAATATACTCACGGCACCAGCCAGAGCATTAAAAATGTTCGGGTTTAGGGTGTACAAGAAATACAACAAAGCCACAATTAAGAGTATAAGGGCAAACCGAATCTGACCCCACGAACCCTTCTTCTTAGACATCTGTTCAATCCCGAGTATTTCCTGAGTACTTACTCCGTGCTGAATAAACAAGGCGAAACCTGGGCTAAAAACGTCTAGTTTAAATTCATTGCGATTGTACTTAATTAACCCTTTAAGTCTTAATTTCATAAGTGTGAATTTGTCTTTGGTATTCATAATACCATCCTCAGCCAAGTCAAACAGCAGAAATCGCTCCTTAGTGGAGAGAGAATTCCAGATACTGAAATAAATAGGGGAGAAAAATCCCTTAGTCAGATAGTTTTGGTACTCGTCTTTTTTACCAGTTAAATTCTTTATTGCATCAGGCGTATCAAACCTGCCATTATCCAGGGGCAACACAAATTCCCTGAAATTCCGAATCCATTCCTTGATCAAAACAGTAGCGTAAGCAGTGGCGCATTTATCGTCGGCATTCATCGTTAGCTCAAACCAATCTGCTTCCATCTGAGTAATGGTGAAATCAGACAACATCACTATTTTTTTATCCAGAAGTATAGGCTCTTCAAGATATCTGGTTAGTCTCTTAAGTTTGGTGAGATAATCCTCCATAATGCACATGGGAAACCAAAATCTAATAACCACAACATTGGCATTTAATAGTTCTTGAGGGATATGATTAACGGAGTAATCTTGTTCCAGAAATTTCGAGTTTTTGTCAAAATCAATATAGAACCTGCCCTTCTTGAAAGCCACTACTTCGTCTAGAATTTTCAGCTTTTTTGATCTGGGGGCGCCAACGATTAATAATCGAACTCGAGACTTTCTCTGATTGAGATCTTCAACATGGGATTTTATTGATTTCTTGACCTCTTTGTATTCATAAATAATATTCTCCAACTCTTTCGGAACATTCAGAACTACTCTATTTAAGAAGTATCGCACCACGAAAAACAGAACGAAGAACAGCAAGAGTAATTTGAGGCTCTTCATAGTGAAGAACTCGTCCCTGAGAATATGTCCTTTGCTTGTTTCAACGGCTATTGGTCGGATCATAAACTTGGGTTCAAAGAGGCCCGTGCAATAGCTGAAAAGCTCCGAGCTGATATAATCAATCGTCGAGTCTGCGGGCTGGTGTTCAGTTGAAAACTCAAAATCCATAATATCCTTGAAACCCAAACCTGAGGATGCTATTCTGTAATTCGAATAGTTATGGTTTCGATGAATTTTTACTTGATCGAGTTCGGCATCATAGGTTGTATGAATATGGTCGGATAGGGATTCGTCAATTAGCTCGTGCGTCTTCTTGGTAATTAGAGTAAGTGGAATGACCAATGTTGCCATAGTCCAAGAAAAAACGGACCAGAGGTAAAGCCGCCTAACGAAAACATCCTTGTAAGGATTACTTGGATTTTTCCATTTACGTTGAACAAGTTTCATCAAAAGCGAACTACCAATTATCACAACCAACATAAAATACAGTTCGTGATTGAGGTGTTCTTTATCAAAACCTTGTCCGGGAAAGAAATCGACAAGTATTATAAAAATGATAAGTATTGAAAGCAATAGCAGATAAAAATGCTTTAGATGCAGTCTCTTGAAAACCCTCACTCCTTTACCGGCAAATAAGAATGTTCTAATTCCTCCGTAAAGAAAAATCTGAAATAAGGCCACTCGCCAAAGCATGTTTATGCCATAGTGATATTGGCAGTAGTACATAAGGATTATAAAAAAGGCTAAACCAATTAAAAACATATACTCCCTTTGCTCACCTAATCGCGGGTAAATAAGGTCGTATAACTTGCCTTTCTCAAAATACTTATCTCCTTCACGATTTATCTTGAATAAGAATGACAATAAGAGGAATATCAAAGAGAAGAATAACAAAGAAAGTCCGTAAAAGCTGTTCATAACTGCACCCATACCAGTGCTCCATTCTACTACCTGGTTGTTTGCAAAAGTCAGGATATAGAAAGCCGGATCATCATTTAGGTTGGATACGATCTCGAAGTCCTCGACTGTACTGTTCTCCATTTTAGAATCGTGATACACAGGAAGCATAAAAGCCATGTACTCATCTTTTCCATATTGGAACTGACCTCTTGTTGAATCCAATCCATGTGAAATTGCTTGCCCAATAAATCCGTCATGAAAAATATCAGTATTGAGATTCCTGAAATTGTTTTCAGCCTTTTTTGAACTATATAAGACCCGTTTTTCGCGATCGAGTACAGCGAATCCATGAGCATACGGCGAAGCAGTATTCATCAAGGTCCGAATATCAAATGAGATGACCCGATACGTGTTATCATCCATCTTTCTGGACAAGATACCTTCTCTCCTTCCGCGCAAATAAGAGTAAACTGTTTCAAAATATAGACCCTTCCGATTTTCACCGAGGGTAATAGTCTCATTGCGATTTGGTTTCTTGATGTAATCTCTTTGAGAAAGGTCTACATATTCTGTAATCAGTTTGCCAACCAGGTCTGTGCTATCTCTGAAAAGCAATTTTTCGTCAGAGGCAAAGGCCATGCGATGAACCTTTCCTTTGTCACTCGTTTCAAACATTTCATGAAATAACAAGTCAGGTGCATGATCAGAAATGGAATTCAAACCTGAATCAAACAGTTCATCATCGTATAGAACATTGGCAGTTTCTTCCAGCTCCAGTGCCAATTGATCAGAAATACGTTTGGCCTGATCTCCAAGCCGTTTTTTAGTATCAACTTTGACCTGAGAATAGTGTGTGAGTGTTGCTACCAAAAGGGAGGTAAAAAATAGAGTAGCCAAAAGCCCAATTGCTGACAGCAATGCGTCCGAATTCTTTAATCTCTCCCAGTCATTAATAACAAAAACCTTTAAAGTCGGAAAGGCAGAAATCAAAATGAAAGTGATAAATATGGCTATTATCAAGAGAGGGAACTCGATGGACTTTTTAAAAGTCTCATACTCCTCTTTTTTCAAGAATCCTGAAAGTAAAAATGTTTGATCACCTATTTTCAGATGACGATTGAACTCAATGTATTCCCGAGAATTAACCTTTGCGTCAACAACTTCAACCCCAAACCTCATGAATGTGGAATCGGAATGCTGTTTGTCGAATTTATCTGAAACTGGAATTTCGGACTTATTGTCACTGAAATACACAGAATTCTCGTCGACGGAATGCAACACTACGGCATCAAAAAATTCATTTGATGTGAGGGGCAAGAGAAATGAATCCAATGACAACACAGCCAATAATTTCTTTTCTGCGGTTCCATTCCCACCAGCCCTACTTTCGTGAAGAAGCTTAATCTGAATTTTCGTTGGTTCTCCTTTATCCTGAAAGTTTACAAATACTCTTGGAAATTGATTTTGCCATTCAACTTCACTCAATTTGAAATGAGTAGGAGATCGATTGTCTATGATCGCTTTTTCGGTATCATTTAGGGAACCTTTTATTTCATAGGTTTCTGCCTGTTGAGGTAATACCTTCTTTGAATAATCCTCGTATTTTTTAATTCTTTCCGCAATGTTATTGATTGTACTCACTCCCCTATGCACTAGCCGCATTTCGCGTTCAGGAACATAGGAATATTTGTAATAGAGAAAGACTCCAGCTACTGCAGCCAGGAGGAAATAAATAATAATCGCGGGTAGCGAAAGTTTTTTAACTCGAAAGGTTCTCATGATCGGTCTTTAACCGAATGAGGCCATCTCACCCAATAATGGAATCCCATAATCGTCTCAATCGGTTGTTTGGTGTTTGGTTGTTACAAGTCTAACAATCTGATTCTAAACCTCCAAGCTGCAAATACCAATTTCCCGTTCAGCGGGGAAGCAAATGGCTGAAATCAGGGAGTAGAATACCTTGTACGGCCACTCAAATACCACAGACAAGCTTAAAGGCGGTTCTTTCCTCTACTCACCTGCGATCAACTCCATCACTTTCTCCATTTCGAGGTCGCGACCTTCGAGAAGTGTTTCTTTGGAATGAAATACGGGGTAATCAGGAATCACCCCCATATTGGGTTGGGGTGTGGTGCTGAAACCACCCATCACGGGGAAGTCGATTTCGATTTGTGAGTTTGGCAGGGTTAAGAACAAGATCTGTCCGCCGTTTATGTCGTTGAGGTTTCCACCCGTTTCCTGACCAACGAGCGGACCTAGATTTTCATACCGGAACCGATAAGCCGTGTAAAAGGCCAAAGAGGTGTTGGCTGAGCTGGTCAGGAGATACACTTTTCCCTCGTACCGCTCCTTTTTGTTCTTACCCTTCTTTCCATTGAAGTTTTCCTTAAAGACATAGTATCCCTCTGGTGTCTTCTCTTCTTTAGGTTTCAAGTTGAAATACCAGGGATTGTCTCCCCAGGTTTTGACATAGGGTTTAAGTGATTCAGGAAAAGTCTTGTAACGGGTTCTCCCCTCTCTTTCGAACGGTTTTGTCTCGGGTAAGAGATACGAATAAAGCTCTTCGGCCATTTCGTCGTTTCCTCCGGTATTTTCGCGGATATCAATCACCAGGTGGTTGATTCCTTTTTGATGAATTTGGTCAAAGGCATCGGCCAAAAAAGCTTTGTAATCTATAGTCATGGCTTTCCATCCCATTAAACCAAAGGAATTCAAGGTGAGTACCGCCACCTCATCGTTTGAAATGGTAAAGTTCCACATGTCATCTCTCGTTTTGGGAAATCCAGGGTATCGATCTGCGAGTTTTTCGAATCGGTCCTCACGGGTTAGCGTCTCTACTTCGATTGATCCTTCTTTTCCATCAGCATATAACAGGTCTAATCTCACGGTTTCTCCGCTAATCGGATATAATAACGGATAGAATACATCGAAAGCGTTGTACCGAAAATCGTAACCATTGATTTCCATCTTATATAATCGATTTCCATCCGTGGCTCCATCGGCGCTGATGTATGGCATCATTCTGTTTCGGATATCCGCAGTCGAAACTCCGTTAATCGCTATGACCTCGCTGCCTCTGGTAAGACGTTCATCTTCGGAAGCATTAAAGGTGACTATCATGGCATAATCCACCCATTTAAAGGTAAAAGGCAGCTTATCGGGTTGGCTGTGGATAATGGAGTTGATGATCTGCGTTTGGTTGTTGAATCCCGCTCGGGTATGATCACACTGAACGGTAGCCATCATTTCGGAAACGGCTAAATAGGCATCCTGGTAGCTGAGGTTAGAGGCGAATTCCTTTTTTAGTTCGTTCAAAGCTGCTCTGATCTCTTCTTCCGAGTTATAACGATATGTCCCGGGGTGAATATCCAAAACCAAGGTTTCAATCAAGGCATAATCCTCTAGGAGTAAATTGGAAGGAATGGGTTCAAAAGAGGATATGTCTAAAACCTGCTCCGTGTTCCACGTATTTAAAGAGCTCAGTTTATCAGAACCCGATTTCAGAAAAAGCTTGCGGTTTGGTGTATTCTCCCAATCAGGAGTTGCATCATCGGTGTAAAGCACAAATTTGAATTCCAATTCGCGGTTTCCTTCAAGAAAAGAGATGTCGACCACAAATCCTCCTTCTGTGGGATTCATTGAAATAGAACGATCCCAGCTTAGCGGTGCTACATTCCCTCGAATTCCTACATTTCCCGTATAATCGGGATTGATGCCCACAACCTCGAATCGCACATTTGATTGACCTATTACAGAAACAGAGCTAAAAAGCAGGAAAAGGCAAATCAGATTCTTCATTTAAGAACCATGAGTTTCCTTTGAGAGAAATCCGTTTCACTTTCAATCCGCACCAGGTAGATTCCTGCATCTAAATCTGAGGTTGAAAGCTTAAAATCACCATGCATTAAATCTTCAGATCCGGCAAGTACTTCTTTTCCCTCCATGGTTATGATCGACACCTTTTTGACATCTAGCCCTGCAGGAATTCGGATGGTCACTTGATCCGAAGCGGGATTGGGATACACGCTCAGCTCCTTCTCGGGGAAGAAATCAACGCTGAGCGGACTGGTCAGCATCCATTTGGCTTCGTAAAATGTTTGACCTGTTCCTTCGATAGATCCATTCAGCAAGGTTTCTTCTTTGAATACGGCAATGGGAATGGGAATGCCGACAACCCATATTTCATATAAGGTCCTGTCAAACTTGGTAAGCGGCCCAATTGGAGTCCCGTTGTTATAACTCTGCCTTGTTCCTATTTCGCTGATCTTGAGAAGCTCTGCATCTTCGAATTCATAGGAGGCCCACGCTGCGAAACCATAACCCAGGTTTTCTACCGATCTTGCCGCTTCTTCCTCACTGTAAAAGCCTTCGGTAGACCCGACTATTTCTGTCGAATAGTCAGCGTCGATAATGTCAATTCCTGCATAGGTATAATGAAAGAAATCACCGTAATCTGATTCTATCGGTTGATCAATGCCCTGACTGTTATTTGAACTACCCAGTTTAACAGCGCCAAATTCATCGTGAAAGAAGAACTGGAGGTTTTCAGGCCCGAAACTACCGGTAACGCGTTCCTTCCATACAAGATTCGTTGAAGGAAAAAACTCATCGGATACAGGATTACTGAAAGAGACGGAAAACTCAGTTTCAAAAGTGAAGTTTAGGTCAGAATAATCCCAGTCATCATTTTCTCCGTCAATGTTTGTATCAATCCAATCACCAACATCGTCGCCAATGGCATTACCAAAAACGATTCCTTGATCAGTTTCTTGATTGAGGTTATCAAAATTCAACGCCAAGTAAGGATCCTGTGAGTTAGAGAAAAAGCATACGAAAGATAAAAGTGAGAGTAGAAGTGGTGATTTCATGGTTGTAGGGATTGATTCTCACCAATATACGAACTTATGTGGTAGGTGGCTTTCAGTGAGCAGTGAGCAGCGTTCGTTGTTCGTTATTCGTTGCTCGTTGTTCGATGATCGTTGATCGCTATTCGTTGCTCGAAGCTCGCAGTGCGTTTTAGTAGATATATAGATTCACAGAGAGCACGGAGAAAGTTGAGACCTGATAATTTGTGACTTGTTAAGTTCACACCGACTACGTTTCACTTCGTCGGTCGAAGAGAGGATTGCTGGAGCAATCAATGAGAACCCTTTGCTGTAAATCTTCCCGAAGGATTAATTCTGTTGTTTCTTATCCGATCGCGACTGCGATCCTCAGTGCTCTCGAAACGTCCTGCACTAAAATTTTTCTCGGTGGGCTCTGTGGATGCAGTCAGCAGTTTGCAGTGAAAGAGGATTCATCAATTGCAAGTCCTCATTTCACAATTAAGAAAAGTAGCCAAGAGCCTCTCACCTTCGCTATGGCTTCGGTGACGAACGAAGCTGGCAGCCGGAAGCCGCCAAGATGACCAATCAATTGCATTTAGAAATTGCACCAAACAAGAAACACGGCTAACCGCGTGCCGCCTTAGCTTTAGCGGTGGCGCTAGGCTAACAGCCAAAAGCCAACAGCTCCAGTCCTTTTGGAACCTTTTTTGCTGCAACTCACCAAACAATCCTACTCAGGAAATTCCGTTTTAAACTAATCTATGAAACCAATCTTAACCTCTCTCGCCCTGCTTTTTGGGTTTTGCACGATTTCCCAAGCTCAAAATCAACAGGTATATGGAGTTGTTCTCAATCAATCGAATTATTACCCCGTAAAAAATGTTTTAGTCTGCATCAGCGGTGCCAAGCATTGCCTGCACACCAACAAAGAAGGCCGTTTTACAGCTTTTATCGATGCAGAAATAAAGATTGACTCCATCACCTTTTCCGCCGAGAACTTTGCCGATACCACCCTCTATTTTCCCGATGAAATCCCCGAACCCCTTAAGGTCGAGCTGCAATTCATTCCTACAGAGGAAAGGCAAGAATATCCCTTCATCACCAAAAGAAGAGGAGGAGTATTAGGTGCAGGTGTAGATTTTGCCGCTTTTGATTTTTCTGACTTTTCCTATGCTTTTGATGAGATTGTAATCGATTCGATCAATGGTGTGAACAGCAGCCTTACTTTTAGTTTAGACTTTATATTTAACCGCATTCAGGTCGGGTTTCGCTTCGGTTTGAGTGGATCAAGTCCAACCTTAGAAACTGATTCCCTCCAAGTGGAAATTGGCCTGGTTTTCTACGACCTTCATTGTGCCTATAACCTTATCAGAACGGAACACGTCACTTTTGGACCTCTGGTTGGACTCAAATGGTACCGACACCGACTGAGGATTTATTCCAATCAAGAAAGTCTGGACCTTTTGGATTACACCAACAAAGGCGAGCTAGATCTTCGTTTTCACAACCTAACCGCTTTCCTCGGCGGTCATGTGATGATGAAGTCTTATGGAAGTAATGCAAGAT
Organism: uncultured Cryomorphaceae bacterium; assembly: GCA_964635965.1. Classification (GTDB taxonomy): domain Bacteria; phylum Bacteroidota; class Bacteroidia; order Flavobacteriales_D; family Cryomorphaceae; genus JAKVAV01. Next base: position 1,512 of record CAZWQX010000077.1, on the reverse strand, counting down.
CAACCGATTTGATTCTCGGTGCATATGCTGGCGCTCTACTCCCACTCCACCCCGATGTTTGGGTGAAAACGCGCGATCATAAAATTAACGTGAACGCTGACGTTCAGCTACCCTCCTTCCAGTTCGGTGTTTATCTCGCAATCGGTCGAGACGGCTGGCGACAAGGGGATAAGGGTTTGTTTTAGTAAGTCGATATTCGTTGCTCGTTACTCGTTATTCGTAGGTAGTAGATGGTAGTTAGTAGTTAGTAGTTATAAGCAGGAAGCCGGCAGAAACAAACCAGCCACACGAGCGCAGCGAGTACCACCATTCGTCATTGCTAATTCATTATTGACAAATTATTCTACCCCCGCCAAGACAGAGTGGAGAGCGAAGAGCTGATCCACCCCCATCCGCCGAAGGCGGACACCCCCGCCAGCGGGGGATAACATCTGGCTTGGAAAGGTGAATTTTTCAATTGCATATACCCATTGTCCAAACAGAATAATCAGCCTGCAGCTTACAGCCCGAAGCTGGCAGCCGAAAAAGAATTCAACAATTGCAAGGACCTATTGCACCAACAACGACGTCTAGCTAAAAGCTAACAGCTAACGGCCCTTTAACCCAGCGAACACAGTGAGCACCACCATTGATAATTATCTCCTTCCAGTCGATGAGCTCGCTCCGCTCGGTTCTTAATTACTAATTCCTCTCCACCTCCCGCCGCCCTACACCCAAATCCCTTTTACTATATTCGACGGGTAATCGCTAACCAATTAAATATGAACCGGATTTCCAGCCCGCGGTCAAGGACCTTTAAAGGTCTCTTACTATTAATCAAACTATTGGTCATTTTCGGAGTGCTCACTCAATGTCAAACCAGAGAAGAAGATGATGAGAACCCACTCATTCAAAAACAATTCAAAATAACAGACTTCGAACCTACTTACCCGCCGAATGGAGCGTCAGAAGTTAGTTTGCAGCCTACCCTGACCTGGCAATTAGCCGAAGTTATGGAGCCGCTGGAAAGCTTGGTTAATGATATTGACTCACTAACTGATCGAATAGAATACACCGTTGTAATTAAAAAAGGGCTTGACGAAGTTGTCAGGGCTCCGATCGTTAACACCAGCAGTTGGCTTGTCGATGTCATTTTGGAACCAAATACCAATTATGTATGGCATGTAGAAGCCAGTGTACCTGGTCGAGAAGACATTGAAGTAATCAATGAAGAGGATGCTACTAAGTTCTTTTTTAGCACAGGCGGCGGCGGAGCCAACGATCCTCCTCCTCCCGTAGTTTTAGTCTCACCCGATCCAAATGCCACCGATGTGAACATGGAAAATATCGTATTCCAATGGACTGAAGTAGTCGATCCCAATGGCGATGAAGTAACCTATGAGTTCAATATCCGAGGAGATGGTGAAGAACAGTACATTGATGTCTACCTGCCGTCGGTAATTGACATGGTAACCGCTAACGACCTCGCCGATGTGGGAATCGAACCCTCCGACTTCAGATCAAATGAGTCCT
>CAZWQX010000076.1:0-18933 GCA_964635965.1 uncultured Cryomorphaceae bacterium | reverse complement strand
ACTGGCAACACGTCTGATTTTGGTTCAGAAGAGTCTAGGTTCGAGCCCTAGTGGGACAACAAAAAACCGCGGTAATGCGGCTTTTTTTATATATAAAAAAAGCCCCTCCGATTTCTCGGAGAGGCCGTGTAAACTGAGGGTTGCGAAAATCAGTTTTCTTCTTTCGATTGCTTAAGCAATTCGGTATTTATAAGTTGGTCAGTTGAGCTGTAAACAGGCTGTACTACCGTTTCGGCCAATCGACCTTCTTTAAATAGTTCTACTTGTTCCGCGCTCAAAATCTCGCGGTTTTCCGTTTTAATTTTTCTTGTCTCCTCTTCTGAGGTTGTGCCGAAGGCAACGGATTGCCCTCCGATCACAAAAACCATGGTAATGGTTGCAATGAGAGCCTTCATAATAGTGTTTGTTTTGTTTATTAAATGTTTAACCATAACAAACATACGCAGGTACTATCCAAAGGTTAAGGGAATTAGGATGAGCGTACCCCGGGAATTATGAGCGGTCGCCCGAAAGGATTTTCGACATCCAGTAATCTTCGTACATATAGCCTCCCGGGCCTGGAAAATCGACTGACTCAACAATTGAATAGTCGCGGTTCTTATAAAAACGGATGGCAGAATGGTTTTCGCGATTAACCCGCAGGCGAATTTCTCCTAGTTGTGATGAATGTGCTAGTTCCTCGATAAAGTCCATTACCTCACTTCCAAGTCCCTGACCTTGGAGATCTCGGTGAATGTAAATCTTGTCTAGTTTTAAGTGAGAAGGCTTTTTCTCGATGCCCGTGTAGCCAATGGCCCTTTCTCCTTGGAATATAAAATACAGGTCATTGCCCTCTGTATTGATCCATTTCGAAAGTAGTTCATCATTATACATCCCCGAATACAGCGCCTCCAATTCAACCTTTGAGAAGAGAGGGGCGAAAGAGGGGATCCAGATTTCGCGAGCTAATTCGTAGAGAAGGGGCAAGTCATTCAAGCTTGCTTTTTGGAATCTGAGACTTACCATTTCAATCGGTCAATGTCTCGTCGTTGTTTTTTCGTTGGTCGGCCTTCTCCTTTTCTTCTGTCAAAACCAGGCATGAGTTTCATCATTTCCAGTTTTTCAATTTCCTCTTCAGGAGTTACCTCTTCGAGATACTGCTCAACCAACTTGGCTCCAACACGCCTTTTTAAAAGCTCTTTGACTCGATAGCTTCGCCAAATGGGATTTCGTTTAACTTTGATAACGTCTCCCACTTTTACGTTCTGGGAGGCTTTGATCGGTTCGTCGTTCAAAAGAACATTCCCCGACTTTATTTCAGATGCACTTAACGAACGCGTCTTGAATAAACGAACCGCCCAGATGTATTTATCGAGCCTTAAATCATCCATTGCACAAATTTACAATGATGATTGTGCATTTAGAAATTGAATCAAACTGCTCCTTGCAGACGTCGTGCTTCTTCGATGTGAACCAAAGCCTGGATGTATTCTTTTACTTTTCCTTTGGCCATAAGCTCTTTTGCTTTCTTGATCAGCTGTGTAATTTTTGTTTCGCCTGACATAGTATTGAGTTTTAATGTTTGAAAAAGGAATTTCAAACCCTATGCCAAAAACAACGGCTATTCGTAAAAGTGCATTTCTTTAACATATTTAAACACCGGCTCGGTGAGTAAATATTGGACGTCTCGACCCTCTTTAATTGCCTTCCTTATATAACTGGCCGAAACCCTCATCACGGGAGCGTCTACTTGTTGAACATTAGGGTGTTTTGCGAATTTGGGTTGAGTGCGATGAGGTTTTAACTCAGCTTTTTCCTGGATTGTCAACACTCTTGGATATACGTAGATGGGATGATTCTCAAGGATGGCCTCGTGATTTCGCCATTTATGAAATGTGCGAAGATTGTCCTCGCCCATAATCAAGGCGAAACTCACATCGGGATTGTCATCACTGAGATACGCCAGGGTGGCAGATGTATATGAAGGCTTGGGCAATTTGAATTCAATATCGCTTACACGAAGTTTTGGATTCGACTCAACCGCAATTCTCGTTAGTGCCAATCTATGGTAGTCTGCAAGCAAACTGTTTTTTTCTTTGAGGGGATTTTGCGGAGTCACTATCAACCAAACTTCATCTAACTCTGTTTGATCTGCCATGTAATTGGCAATAATCAGGTGGCCTACGTGAATAGGATTGAACGTTCCGAAATAGAGGCCAACCTTCTTCATCCTGCTAGGAATGCTTTTACCAATCTTTCAGTTTTATCGCTGGCTTCGTCCAAAACATCATTGACTACAGTCTGGTCAAATTCAGATTCGTAACTCAATTCTCGCTCAGATTTTGACAACCGCTTATTGAGGCTTTCTTCTGATTCAGTGCCTCTTCCCCTTAGCCTTTTTTCTAGGTCTGCTATTGAAGGAGGGCGGATAAAAACGGATAATGCTCTATTACCGAATATTTTCTTCAAGTTAACACCGCCTTCTACATCCACATCAAAAATCACCGTTTTTCCTTCCGACCAGATTCGTTCAATTTCCGATTTGAGCGTGCCATAGAACTGATTTTCATAAACTTCTTCCCATTCCAAAAAAGCATCAGCTTGAATTCTCGATTTGAACTCATCCGCTGAAAGGAAATAATAATTCACACCATTTTTTTCGCCTTCTCTCGGATCTCTAGAAGTAGCCGATATAGAAAACGACAGCTCGGGAATAGCTTCCAGTAGCCTGTTGACAATGGTAGTTTTTCCAGAGCCCGACGGGGCGCAAACAATAATGCTCTTTCCTTTCATCAACGAATGTTGAGCAATTGTTCTTTGATTTTTTCGAGTTCATCTTTCATCCGAACTACGAGTTTCTGGATAGGAACGTAATTGGCTTTCGATCCCATGGTATTGATTTCACGGCCCATTTCTTGAGCGATAAACCCAAGCTTCTTTCCCGCTTCGTCTGATGAATTCACCGTATCAATGAAATACTTGCAATGGCTCTTTAACCTGATTTCCTCTTCGGTGATGTCGAGTTTTTCTAGGTAGTAGACAATTTCTTGTTCCAGTCGATTTTGGTCTGCCTGTTCTTTGCTGATCAAATCGGCTATATTTTTCTCAATACGTTCTCTAACCTCTTTTAATCTTTCAGGTAAATGAGGTTCAACCTCTACGCAAAGTCCTTCGATAGATTCTACTCTATGAACAATATCCTTCTCTAACCTTCCCCCTTCACTTTGGCGAAATTCACTTAATGCCTTGCAAGCTTCTTCGATGGTTGAGGCAACAACCCCCCATTCATCATCTCCCAATTCGGGCCTTTCGGTTTGCAATACTTCGGGCATATCCAGCAATGATGATAATAACATTTCAGGCTCGGGTAACCCCGCCTTAGCCGAAAGTGATCTGATTTGTTCTAAATAGGAGAGCGCCAGCGTTTCATTTATGGTGATGCTCTTATCTCCCTCAGGGGATTCAGTGTAAATCCCTAAATCGACCTTTCCCCTCCCCAGAGCTTTAGAAAGAATGCTTCGAATGGCCAATTCTTTTTCACGGTAAAGCGATGGCAGCCTTACCGAAAGATCAAGCTGCTTGCTGTTGAGGGATTTTATTTCGACCGTTATTTTTTTGTCGGCAAATTGGCCCGAGGCCTTGCCGAAGCCCGTCATCGATTGAAGCATAGAAACAATTAAAAGTCAAAGTTAACCAATTCATCTAGGTGGCTGCTTGCATAGCTTCAACAGATTTTTTCGAATTACCGCTGATTACTCGATCGTCAAGTTCCAAGACCGGACGCTTTAAAAAGGTGTAATCTTCCAGAAGGTATTTGTGGTAATCTTTTTCCGTTAAATCCATTTCATGCAAACCCATGGATCTGAATTTTCTCGCCCTTTTGCTAAAAATGGCTTCAAAAGATTCTGCCTTTGCCCCTAATCTGTCGACCTCTTCTTCATTGAGCGGTCTTGATTTGATTTCTCTGAGTTCAACGTCACCTCCTAATTCGAGTTCGTTCATAATTCTTTGGCAGGTATTGCAGGTTTCGAGATAATAGAACTTCTTCATGGTTCAGCGTGTTCTTTAGGTTATTTTTGTGATTTCGCTCAAAAATGCGGCGGAAACCAGTCAAATATCCTAAAGATTCTTGCTCCCCGAAGAAAAAGACATAGTAAATAAACTCAGCACACGAAAGATCATCTTTCCCGTTTTTTTGGGGATCGCTGTTGCAGGTTGTTTGCTGTATCTCAACTTGACTGACACGCGATTTGAGGAGGTAATTGACGATACCTGTGCGAATTATGTTTGGGTTGATGCCAATGAGGACGGAATACCCAATTTCAGTGATGAGGAAGAATTCGAGTGGGTTGGAAATTGCGAAGGCCAGTACCGACTCAGAACCTACAAGGATACCCTAAGCGATATCAAATGGACATGGACCAGCACCTTCTGGATATTCATGGCATTGGTCGCAATGGCAATGAGGGATTTGGCATACATGTATCGGATTCGGGTTCTAACCGACAAAGTCTTGACATGGTTCCAGAGCTTCCGTGTAATTATGCTTTGGGAATTTGCCTCTGCTCTCACTCCCAGTATTGTAGGTGGTTCGGGTATTGCCATGTTTATTGTTAATCGCGAAGGGATTAGGTTGGGTAAGAGCACGGCAATTGTTTTGGTATCGGCCCTTCTCGATGAGCTCTTTTATATCCTGACAGTCATCCTTGTTTTAGTGCTTATTGGTACCGATAATTTGTTTCCGGTAAGCATGGAGAAGACCTTATTCGGAACAAAATTTGGCACCCAGGGTATATTTTGGATTGGGTATGGAATCATTGTTTTAATGACCGTGACTATCCTGATCGGGATCTTCACGATTCCTCGCGGACTCAAGTATGTGTTGTTGCAAGTTTTCAGACTACCATTTTTGAAGAGGTGGCGTTACAATGTCATCGAAATTGGAGATGATATCATCGTTACCAGCCACGAGCTCAAAGGGAAACCGAAACGTTACTGGCTAAAGGCTTTTGGGGCCACTTACGTATCGTGGACTGCCAGATATATCGTGGTTAATTTCCTTATAATGGCATTCGTCTCAGTGGATAATCCAACCGTTTCCGGAATTATGGATCATGTCCTGATCTATGCGAGGCAATTAGTAATGTGGGTAATAATGCTCATTAGCCCGACTCCCGGAAGTTCCGGGGTGGCGGAATTTGCCTTTTCGGGATTTTTGAAAGAATTTATCACCCTGGGATTAGTGGGTGCCTTGGCACTTATATGGAGATTGATTTCCTATTACCCGTATTTGTTTATCGGCGCCATCGTTTTACCCAGATGGCTTAGAGCTACTGCTAAAAAGAAAGAAAAAGAACCGACTACATAACCATCACATGACAAAATCAAACTCAATGAAGTTTGCCACCAAGGCAATTCACGCGGGTGTCGAACCCGATCCTGCAACGGGCGCAATAATGACGCCGATTTACCAGACTTCGACTTACGTTCAAGAAGAAGTAGGGGTTCACAAAGGGTATGAATATTCCAGAACTCAAAATCCAACCAGAGCAGCACTTGAAAGTAGTCTCGCCGCTTTGGAAAATGGTCGTTTTGGAGCTTGTTTTGCCAGTGGTCTTGCGGCGATTGATTGTATTCTTAAAATGCTCGATCCCGGCGATGAGGTGATTAGCACCAACGATTTGTACGGTGGTACTTACAGGCTATTCAACACCATCTTTGCTAAGTATGGAATTGTATTTCATCATGTTCCTCTTGACGAACCGGAGGAGATCGACAGGTTATTGAACACAAAAACCAAGTTGGTTTGGATAGAGACCCCGACTAACCCTATGATGCACGTTGTGGATATCGAATCAATTGCTTCAAGGGTTAAAGACTCCGATGCCATGGTCGTGGTTGATAATACCTTCGCCACTCCATACGTTCAAAACCCACTTGATTTAGGCGCCGATGTTGTAATGCACTCAGTAACAAAGTATTTAGGAGGGCATAGCGATGTTGTGATGGGAGCCTTGATTACCAATGATGAGCACATCGCTTCGGAAATGTATCGCATTCAAAATTCTTCAGGAGCGGTCTGTGGTCCACAAGATTCTTTTTTGGTGCTCAGGGGAGTGAAAACCCTTCACCTCCGAATGGAGCGACACAGCGAAAACGGAATGAAAATAGCTCGTTGGCTCGAAAAGCATCCCGCTATCGATAAAGTCTATTATCCGGGCCTTGAGTCACATCCCGCACATGAGATTGCTAAAAAACAAATGCGTGGATTTACGGGAATGGTTTCCTACACACTTAAGAATGATACCGTAAAGGCCGCCCATGATATGGTGGCAAGGTGCAAACTCTTCACATTAGCCGAATCTCTTGGAGGCGTGGAAAGCCTCATTGGACATCCTGCAACCATGACACATGCGTCAATTCCCGAAGATGTAAGGCGTCAATCGGGTGTTGTAGATTCCCTTATCAGATTAAGTGTAGGAGTTGAGGATGTGGATGATTTAATCGCAGATTTGGAACAAGCCTTGGCTTAGGAATTCAAGCATTCAAATTAACTTTTCCCTAATTGTAGGGAAAGCCCGCATGTTGATGTATTTTAAGTGTCCTGTGTAAAGCTTCCGAAAAACGTGCAATTACCCTTTGTTTTCGGTATTTTCACAGGCTGGAAAACTGTAAACTTTTATGAAGCAACTATCACTTCTTATAGTTCTATTCGTAGGATTGACTACGGGTGCTTTTGCCCAGGATCACAACCACTTCGATCCAGGTCATATGACGTGTTACAAAAATGAAGTAACAGAGGCATATTTCGATGCACATCCCGAACAAAGGGAAGTCGCAGAGCAAGAATCGAGAGAATTAGAGCGGTTTACCCGTGATTTCATCGAAATGAAAGACGGAGAAGATGACCCAATCATCATCCCTGTTGTCTTTCACGTGATGCACGTAGGAGGAAACGAGAATATTTCTGATGATCAAATCCACAGTGCAATCGATGTCTTGAATGAAGATTTCAATGCTGCAAATAGCGATATCGGTAATGTTGTGGATGAGTTTTCGGATGTTGTTGGAGATGTGAATTTTGAGTTTCGATTGGCAAAAAAAGATCCTCAGGGGAATTGTACGAATGGAATAAATAGGGTTTTTTCCGAAACGACCTTTGACGGATTCACAGATATGAAAGATGCTGCTCCTACTTGGGGAAGAGCTAGCTATCTGAATATTTGGGTGTGTTCACAAATTGGTGACGGTGTCGCAGGCTATGCCTTTTTACCTCCCGGTGCTCCTGTTGCTTACGATGGGATCGTTATTCTGCACAATTACACAGGAAGAATTGGTACTTCCAATGCTTCAAGGAGCCATGCATTAAGCCATGAGGTTGGTCATTGGGCGAACCTTGAGCACACTTGGGGAGGAGGTCAACCCGGGAATAGTGGCAATTGTGGTGATGATGATGGAGTACCTGATACGCCTCAGACCATTGGTTGGACGAATTGTACTGATATCGACGGTGCTACCTGTGGATCAACTGACAACGTGGAGAATTTCATGGATTATTCTTACTGTTACAAGATGTTTACGCAAGGTCAGGCCGTTAGGATGACTGCGGCGGTTAACAGTTCGATCTCCCAAAGAAACCAAGTGCACAGTGAAGCGAACCTTATCGAAACGGGAGTTTTAGACGCAGACGTAATTTGTGCGGCTGATTTTATCACTGATCGCGATCCAACGATTTGTGTTGGTCAGGAAATCACCTTCGATGATATTTCTTTCAACGGTGTTGAAAATCGCAGTTGGACTTTTGAAGGTGGAACTCCTGCTTCTTCATCTGAAGATTTGCCGGTAGTTACCTATTCTGCACCTGGGTTTTATAATGTGACACTCACGGTAAGCAACACCCAAGGAGAAGAGACTGTTTCCAGAACCGACTTCATACACGTCGTTGAGTCACCTCAATACTCTTTGCCATTTCAGGAAGGATTTGATCAAATTTCAGAGATCGGTGAAAATGATGAATGGGTAGATATCAATCAAGACGGTTCAAATATTTCTTGGCAAGTCACCGATTTGGCTTCACTTTCAGGAAATCAATCCGTTTCTGTAAGAGGTCGTAATAATGAGGACTATCAGGTAGAAATTCTAGAGAGTCCGACCTTTGATTTATCGGGTATTGAAGACAATGCCGTTCTATCTTTTAAGTATGCACATGCACGAAGAAATTCAAGTTCAGATGACTTATTGAGAGTCCGCATATCCAGAAATTGTGGTGAATCATGGAACCTCAGAGAAACCAGAGATATTGATGAACTTCCAACGGTTAGCGGGAGCTTTGGAGGTCAGTTTATTCCTGATTCTGATGATGATTGGGAAGAAGTTATTATCGATAATATCAGTACGATTTTCTTGAATCCTGAATTCAGAATTCGATTTGAATTTACCAGTGTAAAGGGTAATAACATTTTTATCGATGACATCAATATATACGATCCGAATACACTCAGTGTCGATAATAGCGATGTAGTAAAGAACTTAAACCTCTATCCCAACCCGGCAAGTGATTTTGTAAACGTTCGTTTGGACTTGGATAAGAACCAAAACGTGAGAATTGATGTTGTTGATGCGACAGGTCGCGTAGTGCGTTCTCCATTTAACGGATTTATGGCTTCAGGTTCACAACAGTTCCAAATAAATCTGGGAACTGAATTAGCCGAAGGAATATATTTCGTTCGCCTTACAGCAGAGGATGGAATTGCAGTACGGAAGCTTGTTTTGCGATAAACAATAGTTACTGATTATAAGCCTATGAAGAAGATTTTACTCGCCGGGGGAGTGCTTTTATCTATGTTCTCCATCGCCCAAGACAATGGTGGCATTGTTTCTCCTTGTCATACAGTGCAAATGCAGAATGCATTTTTTGAAGCTCACCCAGAGCTCCGAGAGGAAGCAGAGCACATGCATGAGTCTATTTTGGAAGAAGCACGTATTCGCAGAGGCCAGGGCTATGCAAAGGATGGAGATCCATACATTATTCCCGTAGTTTTTCATGTAATTCATGAAAACGGAGAGGAGAATATTTCGTTCGAACAAATCCAGAATGCAGTCGAAGCAATGACTGCTGATTTCAATGCAAACAATGTGTTCATCTCTTCGGTTAATGACAATTTCGTTGACCTTATTGGCGACATTGGTGTAGAATTTCGACTTGCGAAGCGCGATCCGGAAGGTAATTGCACCAACGGAGTGGTTAGAACATTTAATTTCTTAACCAATTCGGGAGGTGAGAACCTGAAAGAGATTAGTCCGATCTGGGACCGCTCCAGTTACCTCAATATTTGGGTTTGTAAAACCATCGCCAGTGGGGCAGCAGGATACACCTATTATCCGAGCACTCTGGCAGGCGACTTTGGAGAGACGAATGATGGAATCGTTGTTCGACATGATTACGTAGGAGGCATTGGAACTAGTAGTTTGGATAGAGCATTTGTTCTGGCACATGAGGTGGGACATTGGATCAATTTGCCTCATTTATGGGGTTCAACGAACGAACCTAATGTCCCGGGCAATTGCGATACCGATGATGGTATAGCGGATACGCCGAACACCATTGGATGGACTAATTGCGTTACTAACGGAGAGTCATGTGGCAGCCCTGACAATGTCGAAAACTTCATGGAGTACTCTTTCTGCAGCAAAATGTTTACTGAAGGTCAAAAAAATGTGATGCTGGCATCACTAAATAGCACCATTGCCGAGAGAAGCAGTCTTTGGACAGAGGAGAATCTTGTTGAGACAGGAGTTTTGTTGGATGACGAATTATGCGACGCAGACTTTTCCAGTAGTGTTCAAACTATTTGCGTGGGCAATTCTGTTGATTTCCAAGACCTTTCGTTCTCAAATGTTTCTTCAAGAACATGGATTTTTGAAGGAGGAACACCCCCGGTCTCGTTCGAAGCCACACCTCAGGTTATATATAATGAACCTGGTCTTTATACAGTCAGTCTAGCGGCTAGTGATACTCTAGGTAATGAACTTACTGAAGTTAAAGAGGCCTATATACAAGTATTGGATACGGGGCTTATTCAATTGCCTTTCAGCGAAGGTTTTGAGAGTGGTGATTCATTCGAGGAATTGGAAGGGGATTATTTCTTTACTGAAAACCTCTATGGGCCTGATCTTTGGGAAGTTTCTTCGGAAACAGGAGCAACGGGAAATGGCTCGGCAGTTTTCAGAGCTACTCAGGCCGAATCAGTGGTAGAAAAATCTGCATTTGTTTCAGAAACCTTTCAGTTGAGTGAAGTAGGTGAAAATCCGGTGTTGACGTTCAAATATGCAGGAGGAAGGAGCTCTGCTTCCAGCAATGGAGAGTTATGGGTGTTTATATCCAAAAACTGTGGAGATTTCTGGAGTCTTCGTAAAAAGTTTGATGACGGCGAGGTTTACACGAACCCAGGAGTTTTTCCCGACGGATACGTGCCCGAAGAAGGAGATTGGTTGACTTATGAGATTGACAATATTACTTCCGTATTTCAGAACGAAGAGTTTCGACTGAGATTCGAATATAAAGGTCAGAATGGGGGGACGGTATATGTCGACGATATCAATCTTATAGATGGGGCTACTTTGAATACCGTTTTCAGTTCAGAACAAGACTTGATTTTCGGGATGTTCCCTAACCCTACTACGGGCATGGTGACATTGGAGCTGGGATCTGATTATCCGAATGTTGAAGATATCTTACTCCGAGACTTGTCAGGTCGAATTGTGAGAATATTCAGAAATGAAAGGATTAATGGTTCCGAGGCAATTCTCAATATATCAGATATTGCATCGGGAGTTTATCTCCTCGAGGTGAGATCCGAAAACGGTTCTTCTGCTAAAAAGTTAATTGTCGAATAAAGGGACTATTCGTCTAGTTTCCGACCTACCAAGATTGCTACACATCCTTGTGGATTGATCGATGATTCCTCGTTTTCGGGTATATTGATTTTCAATTGGAGTGTTCGGGTTCCTTCCAATCTGAAGTCGAAAGATTCAGAGAATTCGTTATCGGCATTGTCGTATAATACTTCTCCTTCCTCATCGGCCAGTTGGAATTGAACGTCGCCTAAAATCTCGTGACTACAGATCAATAGTCGGTAATCTACACCACTGTTAAAAGTCATTTCGACTTCTGCTACATCACCTGGAAACAATTTTGCAGCATTAAAGCTCTCGCCCGGGATGTAATCACCCATGGCTTCACCACAATTATTCTTCACAAATCCACGACACTGACCCATGGCAAAGGTGAAAGAAAACGACGCTAGTATAAAAAATGCAAGTTTTTTCATTTCGGGGAGAATTGGGTTATGCTTCAGTGTATCCGCTTCGAATTTCGGCAACTACCTCGGTCAAATTTGTCAATGTTTCGGTATCCAGAGTAACCTCAGTTTTACCTCCAATGGTGGTTACACCATCACTTCCTTTTGAAACCGTGGAACTCTTTGGTTTTTCAACCGAAACGTTCGCATAGGCTTCCTTAATCTTTGAAAGATCTTCCATCATACCGTCAAGTCTTCCTTCGGTGTTGTAAGACTCAACCAACTCGATGAGATTATCCAATGAGATTTTCTGCTCAGCAATTCTGTTCAAGAGCTTAGGAGACGGATCTTCACTGGTGGTTGCGATTTGTGTTCCTAAATACAAACCCTCGATCCAACCTGCAGCAATAACCATGGCAGAAATGTGATCCCGATTATTTTCCTTTAAGTAGGCATCGAGGTTGTAATAAGTTTCTGAAATGATATTTAAGAGCGAATCGCGGTTGTCGATATTCATCTCCATCCGTTCAATTACTTCATCATTAAAGGCTTTACTCATTCCGAGTTTATCCGCTAATTTCTTCGTGCAGCTCAAATACAAGATAGATTCTTGATTTTGATTAAAAACACTGGCATAACTCAAATCGGCACCATAAACACCAAGGTTCAAGGCTTGATCTATTGCCGTTGAGTAATCATTCACCTTTCTGACTTCGTTTAGTAAGTCGGCGTCATAACGAGCACCTGACTTCTTTAAGATTGCGGCCATATCAAGGGGCGAAGGAACTGAGTGAAAAATCTCTTGAATCTGCGAAACGGATTCGGATGATTCACGAGATAAGTCTTCTTTCGACACCTCTGTATTCGTGATACTATCATCGGTTTGCGGAACATCTCCGCAAGACCAAGTGAAGATCACGGCGATAATTAGAATACGTGTGAGATTGAATTTCATCGATTTGTTTATAAGGGGCTTACCAAAAATACGTCTACCACTACAGTAGTTGCGGTGGTTTCCCCGGAACGATTAACATGTAATTGTTAAGGATTTTTACCCTTTTAAGGGATGAAAGGTTTCAATTTTAATGGGCTTCGAGCCAATTTTTACCCGTATCCATATCCACCTTTATCGGTACATTGAGATCGGTGAAAGCATTCACCATTTCGTGCTGGACGATTGATTTGATATCCTCAAGCTCTGATTCTAAGGCATCAAAGACCAATTCGTCGTGCACCTGAAGGATCATTTTTGACTTGAATTCCTTTTCCTTGAATACCTCGTCAATCTTGATCATCGCAACTTTTATCATATCGGCGGCGGAACCCTGTATGGGTGCATTTATTGCATTTCGTTCCGCAAAGCCCCTAACAGTTGGATTACGCCCATTTATATCCTTCAAGTACCTTCTCCTCTTCAAAAGGGTCTCCACATAGCCGTGTTCACGAGCGAAGGCTATGCTTTGGTCCATATATGCCTTAATTCCGGGATATTTCGAAAAATAGTTGTCTATAAGCCCTGCTGCTTCCGTCCTACTCACATTAATTCTTTGTGATAAACCAAAAGCAGATATTCCATAGATGATTCCAAAGTTTACCACTTTTGCCTTGCTCCTCATCTCTCTGGTCACTTCAGCGATGGGAACATCAAATACTTTCGCTGCAGTAGAGGCATGGATGTCTTCCCCGCTTTTGAAAGCCTCAAGCATAGCCTCATCACCGCTGAGATGTGCAATTAGCCGTAGCTCAATTTGCGAGTAATCAGCGGCATAAATGATATGCTCTTCATCGGTTGGTACAAAAGCTTCTCGAATCCGCCTTCCCAATTCTGTTCTGATCGGGATGTTTTGCAAGTTGGGATTTTGGGAGCTTAAACGTCCTGTGGCCGCAACGGCTTGCATATAGGTGGTGTGAATTCTTTCATCCTTGGGATTTACCAGCTCGGGTAACGCATCAACATAAGTACTTTTAAGTTTTACTACCTGTCTGTATTCCAGTAGCTTGCCAACAATGGGTTGGTCGTTGGCATATTTCAGCAAAGTTTCTTCGTTCGTGCTGTATTGTCCCGATTTTGTCTTTTTTGGTTTTGAGTCGATTTGCAAATCCTCAAAGAGAATTACCCCTAGCTGTTTTGGGCTACCGATATTGAACTCTTTGCCAGCCAACTCATAAATTTCCTTTTCCAATTGTCGGATGATCCCTTCTAATTCATTGGAGAAATCTGCCAAGGCCTGTTTATCAATCTTTACTCCTGCTGCTTCCATTCTAGCCAAAACCGATACAAGGGGCATTTCCACCTCGTGAAAGAGTTTTTGTAGGTCTTTCGAATCGTTTACATTCTTCCTAAAAATCTCGTAAAGTCGAAAGGTGATATCTGCATCTTCATTGGCATAAGGAGCTGCATCTTCCACCGGGACGTCCCTCATGCTCTTTTGAGATTTCCCCTTTTTCCCAATCAAGGTCTCAATCGAAATAGGACGATATCCCAAATAAGTCTCGGATAGTTCGTCCATATTGCGTTTCATGTCAGGATTGATCAAGTAATGAGCAATCATCGTATCAAAAAGAGGACCTTCTACTTCAACACCGTACCAGTGTAAGACCGTAATGTCGTATTTTAGGTTATGTCCTATTTTGAGGATATTCTGATTGGAGAAAAAATCTTTTAACTCTTTTAGAATGAAGTTGGTGCCCACTCTGTTTTCGGGAAGCGGAATGTAATAAGCCTCTCCTGCCTTCCAGGAAAAAGACATTCCAACCAAATCGGCGTTATTGGCGTCTACCGATGTGGTCTCAGTATCGAAACAAACCGCTTTTTGCTTCATTAGTTTCGAAAGAAAGGTAGACCTCTTATCCTTCGTGTCAATAAGCTTGTAATCAACCCTTTCAGGGTCAAAAACCTGCATAGTACCAGTGCTGGTATCACTCTCGGCCTCATTTTTTGCCGCGGCTCCAAAAAGATCCATTTGCTCACCTGAAGAGGCCATTTTTTCACCCAGAATCCGCTGAGATAATGTTCTGAATTCCAGTTCAGAAAAAATCTCTCTTAAGGCATCTTTATCGGGATCCTCTAAAATGAGTTTTTCAGGCTCGAAGGCCACCGGAACATCGCAAATTATTGTAGCCAATTCTTTGGAAAGCAATGCTTGTTCGGCATTTTCTTGCACCCGTTCTTTTAGTTTCCCTTTCAGCTCATCAGCATTAGCGATTACACCTTCAACATCGTTGTAATCTGCAATGAGCTTTGTAGCAGTTTTTGGACCAACTCCAGGAACACCCGGAATGTTATCCACGCTATCTCCTTGTAAACCAAGTATGTCAATTACCTGTTCCGGTCGCTCAATGCCAAATTTTTCTCGAATTTCAGCTACGCCCCAAACTTCATTAGGATTTCCTTGTCTGCCTGGTTTGAGCATCTTGACGTGTTCTGACACCAATTGACCATAATCCTTGTCGGGAGTTACCATGTATACCTCAAACCCTTCTCTTTCGGCAGCCTTTGCGATGGTTCCGATAACATCATCTGCTTCGTAGCCCTCTTTCTCAAGGATTGGAATTTTGAAGGACTCAACTATTCTTCGGATATAGGGAATAGATAACCTTATATCATCGGGAGTTTCCTCGCGATTCGCCTTGTATTCTGGGTATGTTTCATTCCGAAACACGTCACCGGGAATGTCAAATGCCACCGCAATGTGGGTAGGTTTGTAGTTATTCAGAATGTCGTTCAGCGTGTTGGTGAAACCAAACATTGCTGAGGTATTCAGTCCTTTGGAATTTACGCGTGGATTGCGAATGAATGCGTAATAGGCTCTGTATATCAAAGCATAGGCATCCAGAAGATAAAGGGTGGGTTTCTCTTGACTCATTCGGGAGTGAATTGGGACTTCGAATATAATCAAAGCCTATCCCTGAGCCATGGCCTAATTCATTTCAAAAGTGGTTCCTTCGGGTGAGTCCTTTAGGGTGATTCCGAGTTTGCCCAATTCATCCCTGATCTGATCCGCAGTTGTATAGTCTTTACTAAGTTTTGCAGATTGACGCAGTCTGATTATCAGATTCATTAGTCCTTCGGTAAACTCCCCTGCGCCATTAGACTCTGCAGTTTCAGTGCGAAAGCCAAGGACGTCAAAAACGTAAGAATTGAAACTGCTCTTAAGACTGTCAAGATCTCTTTGTGAAATTGATTCGTTTCTTGCATGAGCAGAGTTGATGAATTTCACAGCTTCAAAAAGATGGGATAAAAGAATGGGCGTATTAAAATCATCATCCATGGCATTTTGGCAATTAGATTGCCAAACTTTCACGTCGAAGTTGGTGGTTTCGGCTTGTGGTTTGAGACCGGCCAAGCGTTCGAAACCTTCCATGAGTCGTTTAAAGCCTTTTTCTGCACCTCTTAAAGCGTCATTCGAGAAATCCAAGGTACTCGCATAATGACTTTGAAGCATGAAAAAGCGAACCGTCATTGGAGAGTAACCCTGCTCGAGCAATTTGTGATTCCCGGTTATTAGCTCTTCAGGAGTGAATCCGTTTCCCTCGCTTTTGGCCATTTTCCTTCCTTGCACGGTCAACATGTTTCCATGCATCCAAATTCTAGGCCCACCTTTTCCTGTGGCGCCAATATTTTGTGCAATCTCACAGTCGTGATGAGGGAACTTAAGATCCATACCGCCGCCGTGGATATCGAACTCTTCTCCGAGGTACTTCGTGCTCATTGCCGAACATTCCAAGTGCCAGCCTGGAAAACCTTCGCCCCAAGGCGAGGGCCAGTACATTATGTGTCCTTTATCGGCCTTTTTCCAAATGGCAAAGTCCAGAGGGTCTCGTTTTTGATCCTGGCCATCAAGAGTTCGCGTGTTGCTGATCAGGTCGTCGATATTTCTTCCTGATAATTCGGCATACCCCGAATCGTCATGAAACTTGCGAACGTCAAAGTAAACGGAACCGTCCACTTCGTAGCCATATCCATTTTCGATGATTTTTTTGATCATCTCAATTTGCTCGATAATATGTCCCGTCGCCCGGGGCTCGATAGAAGGAGGTAGAATATTGAATATCGCCATAACGTCATGGAAGCCGTTCGTGTACTTCTGTACAACCTCCATAGGCTCGATTTTCTCTAACCGCGCTTTCTTAGCGATTTTATCCTCACCTTGATCTGCGTCGTCGGTAAGGTGCCCAACATCTGTTATGTTTCGCACATAACGCACTTTGTAACCGAGGTAAGTGAGATATCGGAAGACTATATCAAATGTGAGAAAAGACCTAACGTTCCCAAGATGAACATCGCTGTAAACCGTTGGTCCACAAACATAGAGACCGACATGCGGGGGATTGATAGGTTCGAAATCAATCTTTTCTCTAGAAAGGGTATTGAAGATTTTCAAATTAGACTCCATGTTGCGACTATCTCGGATTAGAAAGGCGGAGTCAAAATTACTTATTTGTTCGACTTTTCAACGTGAGCGTAGCCGATGAATTTACCTTCTTGGTATACTTCAACTTTTATAAGTCGACCATCGGAGTCATAGCGGTTCCACCTGCCATTCCACAAACGGCCGTTTTTGAATTCACCCGTTTGAGTGACTTGTTTACGCTTGTTGTATAAGGAACTAATTCCTGATTTCTCGAACTTATCTACTGCCTTGTCGCTTTCACCCTCTTCTGTGATTTTCTCTTGCAAATCGGGTAAGTCAACTTGAATGTAATCTGCGTATGTAGGCTCGTGTTCGACAACTGATTTTGGGTCGGTTATCCCATTTATCACATTCTTCTCTACTTTCGGAGTTCCGTCTGGGTAGAAAGTTTTATAGAAACCATTAACCACACCGTTTTCAACCTCTACACTTAATTGAGGGTGCCCGTTGTCGAAGTAATAGTTCTGTATTCCATCTCTCTTCCCTGATTCCGTAAAAAAGAATTCTTGCGCAATGGCTCCGTTTTCGTGATAACGGTGAAAGCTTCCGGTATTCTTTGTACCTGTCCAAGTACCCTCTTCTTCCAAATTACCATTAGAATAGAATGTGCGATAGGCGCCTCTGGCAAGGTTGTTTTCGTAATTCACTTCACTTCTCAGATTGCCATTCGGGTAGTACTTTTTCCAAATTCCAACCCTTTTGCTGTCTTCATAATGACCTTCTTCCACAACCTGATCACTCTTAAAATCACGATGTTGAAGGTCCTTGCCAAGAATTTTCCAGTATCCTTGTCTTCGGCCAAATTCATCAGTAACGTTCTTACCCTCTCCACTACCAGCAGCTACTAGCAGCGTGTTAAGAGAAAGCAGAAGTACAATGAACCATGTAGATGTCTTTATGATCTTCATGCAGGGCTTTTTGGTCCCTGCACTTACGAGTGAAACCCCAAAATGTTACGTGGTTGGCGAAACGAGCTCCTTCAGATTAACCAGCATATCGTTCACCATTAGGTCTAAGTTGAAATCCGGTTTCCAGCCCCAGTCATTTTTGGCCTCGGTATCATCAATGCTTGATGGCCAACTTTTGGCTATCCCGTCTCGGTAGTCAGGATCATATGAGATAGAGAACTCAGGGATGCGCTTTTTAATAGCTGCACTCAATGTTTCAGGAGTAAATGAAACTCCCGCAATATTATATGAGGTACGAATTCGAATGCGGTCAGAAGGAGCTTCCATGATCTGCAAAACCGATTTGGTAGCATCGGGCATATACATCATTGGCAACTCTGCCTCAGCGCTCAAAAAACACTTGTATTTCCCCGTTTTGATTGCTTCATGGAATATGTGTACTGCGTAGTCTGTAGTCCCGCCACCAGGAGGACTCTTATATCCAATGATTCCGGGAAACCTTACACTTCTCACATCAATTCCATATCGATTGTGGTAGTATTCACACCAGCTTTCACCTGCCACCTTGGTTATTCCATATACCGTTGTGGGTTCCATTATTGTTCGCTGAGGAGTATTGTCTTTCGGTGAATGAGGTCCAAAAACCGCAATGGAACTAGGCCAAAAAATTCGTTTAATATGTCCGTCTCGGGCAAGGTCAAGAACATTACTTAAACCATTCATATTCAGATCCCAACCCAGAGCGGGATTTTTCTCGGCAGTTGCTGAAAGGAGCGCCGCCAAAAGATATACTTCCTTGACATTATGACTTTTAACCAGATCGTAGAGCCCCTGTTTGTCGAGAACACTCAACTGAAAATACGGTCCTGCTAAAAGTGCATCGGGAGCGGCATTTTTTATGTCCGTCGCAATAACATTATCATTGCCATAAGCCTCTCTTAACGAGAGTGTAAGCTCAGTGCCGATTTGCCCTGCAGCACCGACAACAAGGATGGTAGAAGACATAAATACTTTGTTAGGTTGAGCGCGACAAATTTACACAATAGATGGCTTCGTTTGAGATTACTTCTTACTACTTTAAAATGAGTCTTCGAACGGGAGTCATTGAGTATATTTGCGACACTAATACTACCTACCATGCCACTATACCATCAACTAGGAAAAATTCCCCATAAGCGGCACACCGTATTTAAAAAACCCGATGGGGGTTTGTATTACGAACAACTCTTTGGAACTATCGGCTTTGATGGGATGTCTTCCCTGCTTTACCATATTCATCGCCCCACCATGGTCAAAGATCTTGGCAAAACTGAGGACGTGTCGCCAAAAGTT
>CAZWQX010000075.1:0-18991 GCA_964635965.1 uncultured Cryomorphaceae bacterium | reverse complement strand
GAATTCACCACATATAAGGTGAAAGGAAGCTCCTTCTTATTTTCATGTAAAAGTCTTGCCACTTCGGCTATCATAAATCCTCCTGCTCTGTTGTCAAGTGCCCTTCCAACATAGTAGTCGTTGTTCAAAGTCATGAATTCATCTTCGAACGTTACTACACAACCCACATGAACTCCGAGTTTTTCAACTTCTTCTTTTGACGAACAACCACAGTCCAAAAAGATATTTTTCATGCTTGGAGATTCTTCTTTGCCTCCCATCACATTTCTGGTGTGAATTGCCGGCCAACCAAATACCGCACGAACGGGCCCTTTCTCTGTGTGAATAATCACTCTTTTACTCGGGGCAATCATATGATCCGAACCACCATTTCTTCTCAGGTAAATAAATCCCTTGTCGGTGATGTAGTGAACAAACCAACTGATTTCATCGGCATGTGCTTCAATTGCCACTTTGTAATCTCGTCCGGGATTAATTACGGCAGCCACCGAACCATAGATGTCCGTTTCGTATGAATCAATGTATGGTTTGAGGTAGTCTAGCCACATTTGTTGGCCTTTCGTCTCAAAGCCAGTAGGAGAAGCATTATTAATATATGCCTCAAAAAACTCGATGGATGATTTCTTTAAAATGGACTTCTTCGCCATGCCTTGATTTTTGCCCAAAAATAGCCTTTTACATCGGCTCTACCATGTTTCAAGGCCTGCTTTGCTCGTAATTAAAAGCAGTTCATTACTTTCATAGAAATTCAAAAATATGAGGGCTTTCCTGATTCTCATCGTCTTCTGTTTTACTCATCTTCTTCAGGCACAAGACGATTCCTTGATGGTGAAAATTGCGGCAGATACTTTGAGTAGCGAAATGCAAGAGGGAGGTATTTCCGTTGAAGCTCTTGAATTCTATAATCGAGCCTTGGATTTTGCCTCTGCAGGTCAGACAGATTCAGCCGTAGTTTTCTTCACTAAATCCATTGAGAGTGAACCTGAATTTGGTAAGGCTTATTACAACAGAAGTTCGGCTTTTATTGCTCTGAATAATTATGGCTCTGCATTGCTGGACATTGATCGCTACTTTGAATTGGTCGACACCGCTTCTGCCGGATATTATAGTCGAGCGACAATATTGTTGGAGCTCGGTAGGATGGAAGATGCTATAGCAGCTTATGAAAGGTCAATTGAAAAAGAAGATCAAGTTGGGAAAGCTCATTCACAGCTGGCAAAAATTCATCTCGATAGAGAGGAATACCAAGAATCAATTGACCATTTCACCGCTTATCTTCGATACGATCCTTCCGATGGCATGGTTCTGCATGACAGAGGATCTGCGTACCAACTCACAGGCGATCTTAAATCGGCCGAACGCGATTACCGACAAGCGGGTTTGGTAGACCCTAACTTGGCTACTGCATTTGCCAATCTTGGAGCAGTTCTGAGAAAACTTGAACGATACGAAGAATCAGTTGATGCTTATGACGACGCGATAAAAATCGATGGTGATGATGCAATGTTTCACAATAACCGCGGATATTCGAACTACCTGGCAGGAAGCTATGAGGATGCGGTGGAAGATTTCAAACGCTCAATAGAAATTGACGAGAATTATGCATACGCCCACAACAACCTGGCCTCAGCTTACATAAAGCTAGAGGAGTATAAAAAAGCCATTGAGGCGGCAGGCAAGGCCATTCTTTTGGATCCAGAATACGGTTTCGCTTATCTCAATCGAGGAATCGCCCGTGAAATGGTAAGGGATATTCGAGGTGCTTGTGAAGACTGGGAAAAAGCAGAGTCAATGAATGTGAAAAATGCGGCACAGTACCGTTCGGGAGTATGTAAATACATCCAGCCATGAAGAAGTACAACCTGTTATTCATATTGGTCTTTAGTTTTTCATTCTTAGTTGGGCAGAACGTCGCATTCGAGAAAGAGAACTTTCCAAATGATAAAGACGGACTAAAATCGGCATTAAAGAACATTAAGGAGGGAGACCGAATTTTTGATGAAGATGATCGCATCTATTTTAATCTTGCCATTCCTTTTTATCAAGCCGCAAATGATTTCAATCCTGACAACGCTGAGTTGAATTACAAGCTGGGCGTTTGTTATTTGTTTTCTACAAAAAAGCGGGAGTGTTTAAGCTATCTCAAACGTTCTTATGAGCTACAACCAAATTTTGATCCTTACAACATTCATTATTTGTTAGGAAGGGGCTATCACCTCAATTCTGAGTGGGATCTTGCCATTGATGAATATGAGAAACAAATTGAGTATTTGAATCAAAACGAGGGTGATTCAGAGTCATTTGCCAAGGTTCAGAAAAGGCTGAAAGAGGCGGGACACGGAAAGGAACTTAGCCAATATCCTGTTAGAGTTTGGATCGATAATCTAGGACCCGCAATCAATTCTGATGCACCTGAGTACGCTCCCTTGATATCTACAGATGAGTCGCTGATCATCATCACAGCGAGAAGAGAAGCGAATATTGGAGGCTTAAGAGACCAATCAGATAATTTCCCTTTTGAAGATGTCTGGTTTAGTCGAAATTCAGGGGGTGAATGGTCTCAGCTGGAAAATATGGGTGAGGACATTAATACCGCTGGTCACGATGCGGGGAGTGGTTTAGCACCTGATGGAAATATGCTATTCATTTTTAAAGGAGACATCAAAGGAGGTGGAGATATATACCGTTCGATTTATCGAGAGGGGGAGTGGTCCAAGTTAAAATCGCTGGGAAAGAACATCAATACGGATTACCACGAATCGGCCGCAGCGCTCTCTTTTGATGGAAAGAATCTCTATTTCGTGAGTGAGAAAGAAGGTGGTTTCGGAGGAAAGGATATTTACATTTCGACTTGGGATGAGGAGAAAGAGCGGTGGGGAGAAGCAAGGAACTTGGGTCCAATTGTAAACTCCCCTTATGACGAAGATGGCGTTTATATTCACCCCGACGCGAAAACCCTGTATTTCAGTTCTGAAGGGCACAACTCTATCGGGGGTAATGACATATTCTATGCAGAATATGTCGACGGTCATTGGAATACCCCTGTGAACCTGGGGGTGCCTGTTAATACCCCGGATGATGATGTGTTTTTTATTGTGGCGGCCGACGGAAGAACGGCTTATTATTCTTCCGACAGAAAAGAAGGTTACGGAGAAAAGGACATCTATCGAATTACCTTTCTCGGGCCTGAGAAACAGCCTGTACTGAATGTTGAAGACAGATTGATTGCCGGTTCAACTGAAAGCAAAATTGAAATTCCCTTGCAGCCTGCCGTCGAGATTAAGACGAGTCAAATGGTTCTGCTCAAGGGATTGGTTCTCGACGAAGAAACGGAAGAACCCGTTGAGGCCAAGATCGACTTAATCGATAACGGAACAGCAGGCCTCCTGGCCTCTTTCGATGCTGAGAAGGGAACGGGAAAATACCTCGTTTCGCTGCCCGCGGGTAAAAACTACGGATTGAATGTGAATGCCGAAGGCTATCTTTTTAATTCATTGAATTTCAATATTCCTGATTCTGCCGGTTACCAAGAATATTATAAGATCATTCTGATGAGTAAAATCAAGATCGGAGAGAGTATCATCCTCCGAAACATTTTCTTTGATTTTGATAAGGCAACATTGAGGGATGAATCAACTGCAGAATTGGAAAGGCTTTACAAGATTCTGGTAGACAATCCTACAATTAAGGTCGAAATTTCGGGACATACGGATAGCGAAGGAAGCGACGATTATAACCTCGATCTTTCTGATCGCCGAGCTGAATCAGTTGTGAAATATTTGAGCGAGAAGGGAATAGATTCAGGGAGAATGATTTGGAAGGGGTATGGAGAAACAGTTCCCATTGCTACCAACGAAACTGCAGAGGGTCGCCAAGAAAACCGACGGACTGAGTTTAAGATAATTGAATAATGAATCCTGGGCACTCAACAATTTCCTCTTTGTGACCTTTCTTTTACCATTACGGATTGATTAAAAATCGGAATTGAAGAATCCCCGACTCATTCAGACCAAAGACGGAAGTAATTCCCTTTACATCGAATCTTTAGATGAAACGTATCATTCTACCCACGGCGCACGCCAAGAATCCCAACACGTTTACATAAAGTCCGGATTAGAGCATCTGATTGCTTCAGGTCATGAGAAGGAGGTTCGAATATTTGAAATGGGCTTTGGTACAGGGCTAAATGCCTACCTAACCAATCAATTTGCGCTAGATCGAGATCTGAAGGTTTATTACGAGTCCATTGAACTTTTCCCGATCACCACAGAAGAACATTTAAGTTTGGGTTATCACAAACTACCCGAACTGACGAAATCAGTATCAGATTGCCAGACAATTATTGATACTCCCTGGGACAGCAAGGTCAGGGTAAATTCCCAATTTGAGCTTAAAAAAGTGAAAGGTGATTTTTTCAATTATGAGTTGAATCAGCCCGGATTCAACCTTCTCTTCTTTGATGCTTTCGGACATCGAGCCCAGAGTGAAATGTGGGAATTTAAGGCTTTCGAGAAATGTGCTGAAATACTTCAGAGAGGTGGCATTCTCGTAACTTATGCTTCAAAAGGATTGGCTAGAAGAAATCTTGTCGCGGCGGGGTTTAAAGTAGAAAAGATTGAAGGGGCCCCTGGCAAAAGAGAAATGATGAGAGCTACCAAACTATGAGTTTTCCTTTCAATGTTAGGGTATACGGAGCTTTAGTCAATTGTGGCAGAATCCTTTTGAGCGACGAATCCTACTCGGGAATCTCCTTCACCAAATTACCCGGGGGAGGGCTTGAGTTCGGGGAAGGAACAGCTGAGTGCATCGTTCGCGAATTGGCGGAGGAGACAGGTTTGAAAGTAGAAGTCGTTCAGCATCTGTATACAACTGATTTCTTTCAGGCATCAGCTTTCAACAAAGATCACCAGGTCATTTCAATTTACTATCAAATCGAAGTAGTTTCAGCCGTTTTGCCTGACAAAATTGAGTCATTGGAAGAAGATCAAACTTTTCGCTGGCAAAAGCTGGACGAACTGAGTGAGTCGGATTTCACATTCCCGATAGACAAGCAGATCGTTCCGCTCTTAAAAGAGTTGAATTAGGAAAGGAGTAATCTTCGGTTTACATATGTATCAACCGATTCAAATACCTTATTTGGCTTTTTGGTCCGCCAGTTGATTTCTTGAAGTCTTCCACCCAAAACAAAGTAGCTATCCGCTCCAACTTCGTCGAATTCCTTCATCACATGTTCGCTAAAATTCACCAATGCGATCCAACCATCATCCTCAATTACATCTTCGAACCACTCCTCGTAATAACAATCGTCAGAATAATGAAAGTTGAGAACGTTTTCACCGATAAGGATGAATTTGTTAATGCCAAGAGATTGAAAGTGATCAGCTAAATCTCTTTTCAGAAACATAATGTCGTTGTGAAGGCAATCGTTCCATTCACCGAACAACTCGAAAATGGCATACCCTTCAGTGTAATCCACATAAAGGATTTTTACAAATAGTGAAGGAGAGCCAAACTCATCCCATTGAGGATGCACACAATGGTCATATAACGAATTTGTGAATTCAAACTCACTGTATTCCCGTCCGTAGAATGGCGATCGCGGATCTTCTTCTGCTGAGTATAGGCTTCGCCAATTATAATATGGTTCTATGGTATGCATTAGCTCTTTCTTCCCAGTACTTCCCTTACGCTTCCGTATTCTAATAATAACTTATTTGCTTCTTCGTAATCAACACCAAGCTCATCCATCACCATTCTGGTTCCACGATCAACGAGTTTGTTATTACTTAATTGCATATCCACCATCCTATTGCCCTTTACCCGTCCTAAACTGATCATTAATGAGGTTGAGATCATATTTAGGACTAGCTTCTGAGCAGTTCCTGCTTTCATCCGAGTGCTACCTGTAACGTATTCAGGTCCTGTTATGACTTCCATTGGAAATTCTGCTGACGCTGACAATGGAGATCCTTCGTTGCAGGTTATTGCCGCCGTTAGCACACCATGCTCACGCGCTTTTTTAATCGCACCCACAACGTAAGGAGTTGTTCCTGATGCTGCAATTCCCACAAGGGTGTCAAGCGCTCCAATTTCATGTTTCTGCAAATCGCTCCATCCTTGATCTTGATCATCTTCTGCAAATTCTACAGCTTTTCTAATAGCCCCATCTCCTCCGGCAATTAGTCCTATCACCAGACCGTGAGGTACGCCAAAAGTTGGTGGACATTCAGAGGCATCTACTATTCCCAAGCGCCCGCTTGTGCCGGTACCTATGTAGAATAAGCGACCTCCTTCTTTCATTCTTTTTGAGCACTCAGAAACAAAGACTTCAATCTTCGGTAGGATTTTCTCAACTGCCAGATGAACTTTTGCATCTTCGCGATTGATTTCGGTCAGGAGTGTTCTGAAGTCCTTGCCTTCAAGATTGTCGTATAGTGATTGCTTTTCAGTGTGTTTTTCCACGGTGCAAAATTAATAAGAAAGCCCCTCCGATTTATTCGGAAGGGCTCCCTATAAAATCCGCAATCAGATCTTAATTGAAGAGTACCTTTTTGGTAATCCTCGTGTTATCAAAAAATACCTGCATTAAGTAAACACCTTCGCTAAAATCATTTCTGTTGATCGTATGAATATTTGCATTCACTACTTCACTCATCACTATTCTTCCCGTGATATCCATTAATTCAACTCGACGAATCATGTATTCGTTGTTTCTGATAGTGAGTTCACCTTGTGATGGATTGGGATAAACATTCGTTGAGTTTTCGAATACGGCATCGTCTGTATTACTTGCATCACAAACAGCACCTTCCAAGTCTAGAACACACATGATTCTAGGAACGGCATATCCTTGGATGGTATCGATAAATGCCAATCCTTTCTCAGGGCTCATACCTGGGTTACCCAATAATCCCGAACCGTGAAGTTCCGCTGCATCGAACTCAGTTCCAGCAGCAGCATTTGTGGCCTGAACAACCAGTTCCAAAGTCGCTAGATCCCAGAAATCCCATGGCCCTGACTCATTAAAGAAAGGTGTGCCCGGAATGGGTTCATTGATTGGTAACAATACAGGGAACAAACCTTCAGGAGTTTCGCTAACCGTAATCTCCTCTTGTGTAGGCAGAATGTAATCAAAGGTTTCGCCGTAAAGAGATCTTGCACGATCAGTAAAAGGATCACCATCAGGAATTTCAGCGAACGCATCGTTGTTACCAAAGTCGTTTGCAGCTTGAATAAATACGTTTCCACCGCTTACGTCAACAACATTTTCATTCGTTGTAGGTACTACAACCGTTCCGTCATCAAACGGTGCAAATGGATCGCGGATACAATGAATGGCAACCATTGGAGGCTCACCTTCATCTAACCAAGAAATATCAGCTAACGCACCACCTGCATTCGCTGCCATATTCACATCTTTTGAAATTCCTGCTTCTTGGAGGGGATCAGGTAGCCTGGTAATTCCGGGACCACCATCAATATCACCATCGATGGCCTCAATAACGTAAGGACCGTTATTACCAACAAACTTATCCAAGCCTGCTATCTCGGTTACATAATCGTTTAAAGTGATGTATGCTTGTGCAACATATCCTCCTGAGCCTTGTCCAAAAAGAACAATTTTGTCAGGATCAATTCCATAAGGGTTTCCATTTTCAACCGAGTTACGGAAGAAACGAACAGCACTTTGGGTATCGTGCAATGCGCGATATACTGCTTGTAGTAGGGTTCCTCTTCTCACATCGGGATCTGTTGACTCAGGGTTCCATCCTAAACGGTAATTGATACTTGCAGCAACGAAACCTCTTCTAGCCCATTGACGACATAAGTTAACGCCGGCACTATCAATTTTATCTCCTGTGATTCCCCCATTGAAAAGAGGTGGAAGAAAGTTACCTGTATGGATGAAAATGATTAAAGGACGTGCATCCAAATCATCTTCTGCCGGAGGAGTATAAATATCCATCTCTAAGGCAGTCAATTTCACCAAGGTCTGTTGCTCGGGGGGTAGGGCAACGTTTGGAATAAAGAAGTTATCTGGAAAAGCTTCTCCGTTATCGATGTTTTCGTTCAAAGCTTCCATTTCGGCATTCCAACCTACAGGATCAACCTCGATGGCAGGAATAGAAAATGGATTAACGTTAGCACCAAAAACTACGTCAGCCTCCAACTGATTTGAAGAGTAAATCTCCGTTGCGTAGCGTTGCGCTTGGGTTTGTATTGAGCCAATTAGGAATACTCCTAAACCAATACTGAGTAAACGTTTGTTCATACGTGAGTTATTAGGTTTCTGTTAAAGGGTAAAAGATAAAACAATTATCGGTTAAGAAATTCGTAAACAACCGAAAAATATGCAAGCCTACCGACGAATGGACCTCCATAAACGGTGAATACGCGGTTGTCGGTTAAATTCGAAGCACCGACTTTTAAGGTGGTATTAATTTTCTTGAAATTGGCCATCAATGCGGCATCAACCATGTAGTAAGAGGGAACGAAGCCCGTGAATTGCGGACTTCCTTCGAATATAAAACCATCAACCCATTTCGCGTTAACATTGAAACCCCAACTTTTTAGTCGGAACAATCCAAAGTCGGTATTTAGGTCTCTCGCATTAAAACCGATGTTCACTTTGTGTTCAGGCGTGTTGAATGCCGGAATAATCGGGTCGTCTTCCCCGCTTACCAGTTTGTTCCAGCTATAGTTAGACGTGAAAGCAAACGTTTTATAAAAGTAATAATTAACTCCCACTGAGAATCCTTGTGTGGTGACCGTTTCTGTTGCATTTGCAGCTACACGAAATGCTTGCAAGCTCGAGAAATCCGGACGCGCAGCTTCGGGAGTGTAGGGAAAAGTCAGTCCAATATTGAACCCTATGAAATCCTGATAAAAGGTGTAGTAGTAGTTCGCGTCTACATATACCTTGTCGGAAAGGGTTCCGCGATATCCTACTTCGAAAGTCCTTGCCCTCTCCGGTTTTATCGGTGCAACGTCAAAAAACTCCAGTTCTTCCCAATTCCATAGTCTCGAATTCCGGGCTCGATCAAATGATTCAACGGTGACCAAGGAGTCTTGCCCGGAGAGGTTTCCCAGTAAGATTGCTCTTCCGACATCATAGTACAAGAACTGGTCAGCCATTGTCGGATTTCTCACTGCAGATGACACTCCCGCTCGCAGTATGGTGTTTTCATTCAGCTGAAATACCAAACTCGCTGCCGGCGAGAAGACAGCATCGAAGTTTTCATTCTTATCAACCCGAAGAGTTGCTTTTAAGGTCAGCCTGTCATCGACGAATTTTTGTTCGTATCCAACGTATGCTCCAACTTCCCAGTTCGTGATTTCTCTAAAGCTTGAGTCTACCTTAACCACTTCTTCAACACCATCTTCATTGATTATCGTGCGTCTGGTAAATTGAAGCGTGTCTTCGAAAATGGTTCCTCTGCTGTCGGGCGTGTATAACCTTCCGTTACCTCCGACCACAATTTTTCCAAACCTGGTATCCCAGATGTATTCACCCTGAGCATGGTAAAGTCTTGAGCGGTCGTAAAACCTTGATCCTCCTTCAGTAAACAATCTCGAAGTAATGTCATTAAACAATGAATCAAAACGCGCAGTTCCCGGCTCATAGAATGGTTGACCTTCAGTTCCGGATGTCTGTCCTTTTGTGGTTCGTTGAATCAACTCATTGTAAGATTGCATTTCCATGGCATTCTGCTGAGCCCAGCTCATCTGGTCCATTTGCAATCCATTTCTCCAGTCATTGGTCGCCGCGGTAAAGCCATCCGTGTCGAACTCGCCCGTCTCGGGATCGATAAAATCGACTGCACTAGGTCGTGTATCCGCGTACTCTGAACTGTCGGGACTTGGCATCCCCGCCTGAAATAAGAGGTCATTAAACGTCTGGTAATTTTGACCATAGGACTGGTAGTAGACTCCTTCGGTCATGTGAGCATCAGAGAGAAGTGATCCTGTGAGCACTGCATCGTATGAATCGCCTGCATCTTCGCTAGTGGTATAGGCTCGGAAATACCATTTATTCTTTTTCTCTATTTGAACTTTGTGTTGGAAGAATTGAATATTCCTCAGGCTATAGCGGTTGTCACCTTGATAAATGGTAGTTCCATTTCCGTAGTTGAAGTAATAGTCTAAAACAAGATCATCTTGCAACTTGTAATAAAGCCCAACGCTCGACTTTAAATTGCGGGTGTCGTAATCGGCTAAGTCTACTTCGCGATAGCCTGGTCTGAAAACCCGGGTTAGTCCGGGAGTATTGTTGATACTGTTCCCGATGTCATTATCGAAAATGTTACCTCCTGTTGTCACTTCATCACCGTATCGGTTTACGGCATCATAACCCGAATAATTTGCAGATGTCACGGGTGATCCATCAATGGCGTCGTAATTTTCCGCTTCCCAGTCAAGAGCGCTGAGGTAGAATACATTTAGTTTGTATCCAAATTTGTCCTTTCCTTCTTTGTCCTTGATTACGTCTGCCCATCGAACGGCCCCTTCGAAAAGGCTTCTTTCACCCGCTTTAAATGAAACCGTAAGCCCGGGAAACAAAAAGGGATCTTTGGTTCTCATATCGATCACGCCGTTAAATGCCCCGGGACCGAAATAAGCGGAGCTTGCACCCGCTACAATATCGACCGACATTATGTCTAGATCCGATGCTCCTAAAAAGTTACCTAAGGAAAAGTTTAGTCCTGGTGATTGATTATCAACCCCATCAATTAACTGGAGTGATCGAACGGGAGACGTACTATTGAACCCACGCGTATTGATAATTTTAAATCCAAGACTGGCTGATGTAATATCTACTCCTTTGAGGTTTCCCAAACCTTCGTAAAAATTGCCCGAAGGAGCTTCTTTAATGGCAATTACATCCATTGACTCGACAGTCAAAGGTGCCTGTTTGGTTTTTTCACTTATTCGACTACCGACAACCTCTACCTCACTGATCAAAACTTTATCCGTCCCTAATGCTACTTTGACTTTATCATCAAATGAATTGACGGTTATCTCTTGTGATTGATATCCTAAGAAATCAATAACCAGTGTCAAGGGTGGATTCTGATCAACTTTTAAATTGAAATTCCCGTCTATATCCGTGACCGTTCCCGTAGTTGTGCCCTTAATTACTACTGATGCGCCAATAAGTGTTTCACCTGTGTCGTCATCCGAAATAGTACCCTTAATGGTACCTTGGGCACTGATTTCGAGGCCGATTGCGCCAAATAAAGAAAAGAGAATCAGTGCTGTTCTAAAAAACTTCCAATCCATTCAATGAAAAATATTGGTGTTGAAAATACACCTTTAGGGCAGCAAAATACAGAATTAACAGCTCTAATGCGAGACGTAAATTCGCATCGTTCAACAAAACAATTTTTATAATGTGCTTCCTGACGTATGAAACAATCCGTTTTGACTAGTCAAACAGTGCAGGAAAGGAGTCGGGATTGGCTTCTCTCATTATCTCATAAGCTGTCTCTACGATGTCTTCATGATTCGGCTTTGAGAAATAATCACCATCACTTCCATAGGCAGGGCGATGTGCATTTGCTGAAAGAGTAACAGGTTTGCTATCCAAGTGGAAGTATCCATTTTGCTCGTTCAGTATCTTATCTAAAATAAAGGCAGAAGCACCTCCAGGTACATCTTCGTCCACAATCAAAAGACGATTGGTCTTTTTCAAACTTTCAACTATCGAATGATTGATATCAAATGGAAGTAGAGTGCGAACATCAATCAATTCAGCTGAAATACCCATTGTGTCAAGAGTCAAAACTGCAGATTCAGCTACATTACAGGTAGAACCATATGAAACGATGGTAAGATCGGAACCTGACCTGACAAGTTCGGGAACTCCTAAAGGGATGGTAAATTCTCCAAGGTTTTCCGGCAAGTTTTCTTTTGTCCGATAGGCATTTAATGGTTCCACAACCAATGCCGGGTCATCTCCCTGAAGCAAGGTATTGTACATCCCGGCAGCCGTTGTCATGTTTCGAGGAACACAAACGTGCACCCCGCGAATGGAATGAATGGTTGCGCCCATTGGAGACCCTGAATGCCAAATTCCCTCCAATCTGTGTCCCCTTGTGCGAATAATCAGTGGCGCTTTCTGCCCTCCTTTCGTGCGGTAGTGAACCGTTGCCAAGTCATCACTCATAATTTGAAGGGCATAGTACAAATAGTCTAAGTACTGGATTTCCGCAATCGGTCGAAGCCCTCGCATAGACATACCTATTCCTTGGCCAATTATCGTAGCCTCCCGAATTCCTGTATCTGAAACGCGCAGTTCTCCGAACTTATCTTGCATTCCTTCCATGCTTTGATTTACACCACCAATTTTCCCTACATCCTCGCCAAACGTGAGAACTTCAGGGTATTTTTCGAAGAGTTTTTCAAAATTATTTCTCAATACAAGACGGCCGTCAACAGGATTTGGTTCTGAAGGGTAGGAGACGGGGACTTCTTCAACATTCAAAGGTGAATCTTCACTTTGACTTATTAAGTGTGAGCCAAATTTCTCAGCATTTTCCCTTCTTTTAGAGCCAATCCAACTTTGAAGTGATGTTCGTGCCGAACTCTCAGATCCTCGCAACTCATAAAGAGACATTCTAGCCGCAGAGATGACATCCTTCCGAACGGGTTCATGTAATTTTTTGAGGCTCTCAATAATTGTCTGAACTGCTTCCTCACTGCTTGCTTCATCAAGGATCGAAACAAGCTCATCACGTTCGTTAAAAATTTCTGACTGAAACTCATTCCAAGCTTCTTTCTGAGCTGCCCGCACATCCTTTTTGGCCTTTTTCGCAATGGTATCGAGCTCTTCGGCATTAGCGAGATCATGCTCGATTATCCACTCCCTCATTTTTGCGATGCAATCAAATTCTTTCGCCCATTCCAAACGCTCTTGAGATTTGTATCGTTCGTGCGAACCGGAAGTAGAATGACCTTGAGGTTGTGTCATTTCTTCGACGTGAATGAGAACGGGAATATGCTTCTCTCTTGCCAAGGCTACAGCATCTTCATAGGTTTTAACCAGTTGCGGATAATCCCAGCCTTTAACTCGAAAAATTTCGTAGCCGGGACTGTCTTCGGTTCTCTGAAATCCGCTTAAAGCCTCAGAAATACTTCCCTTGGTGGTCTGATACTTTTTGGGGACGGAAATACCATAGCCATCATCCCAAACCGATAATACCATAGGCACCTGAAGAACACCGGCAGCGTTAAAACTTTCCAGAAACAATCCTTCACTCGTGCTTGCATCTCCAATTGTCCCAAACGCGACTTCATTCCCTTGATTGGAAAACTTCTCAAAGCCGCTATACAACTCCGAATTTTCGCGATAAATCTTGGAGGCGTGGGCAAGCCCTACCAATCGAGGCATTTGCCCCGCAGTTGGTGAAATATCGGCTGATGAATTCTTCTGTGCTGTCAGATTCTTCCAACTCCCATCTTCATTCAGATTTCTTGTACTGAAATGACCTCCCATCTGTCTTCCTGCACTAATCGGTTCCTTGGAAACATTTGGATGAGCATAAAGTCCTGCAAAAGCCTCTTTGATGCTGAGGGAGCCAATGGCCATCATGAAAGTTTGATCTCTGTAATATCCCGATCGAAAATCGCCATTCTGAAACTGCTTGGCCATGGCAATTTGAGCCACCTCTTTACCATCGCCGAAAATCCCGAATTTGGCCTTACCGGTGAGTACTTCTTTTCTACCTAATAAGGACGCTTCCCGACTTTCGCAGGCGAGTTTAAAATCGGCAATAATCGTGTTTCTGAAAGATTCTTCTTGGGTTGAAATCGTGCTTTCTTCAGGGTTCATATGGACACCATCTTATGACTGCAAAGATAGCAATTCCAAATGCTGTGTACTCAATACACATAAGTGAATTCTAGTGATCTGCTATCCAAACAGAAGGCACTATGTGCGGGAGGGTGTAGGCTTCAGCCGATTTCTCCGTTGGCTGAATTTCTTTCTGAAAAGAGGCACTTCTGGAGAATCCATATATCATAGTAAGAAAGGCAATGAGCACAAAAAATGCTATGACAACAAGAAGGGGTGCAATTTTTTTAGCCATGGCTTGGTGGTTTATGAGCGGATCCTGAATATGGATCCGCTCGTTGCGCTATGTTTGGTTTGTTTAATGTTTACTCGTTTTAACTAATCTCTGAAGAGGCTTCTTCCAATTCTTGCATCCGCTTTTCCAGCTCTTCTCTTTCCCGAAGTAACTCCTCTTCACGCTCTTTCCAATCTTCCCATTCAGGTTCTTCCTCTTCATTAATTTCTTCAAAATCACAGGTCGTGCATTCGAGACCATCTTTTGTCATTAGCCAGGTTTTCCCAATCATATCTCGATCATAGGTATTGGTCACGTTGGGAATGTCGTAGATAATCTCTTCTGACCGCGGGGCAAATCTGACCGCTTTTCCAACAGGAACGAATAGAGTGAATTCGCTTTGCTGCCCTCTGATTTTACTTCCCTTGTTTAAATAGAAATAAGGAGAGAGTCGGAGGCTGTCATTCTGCACGGTCCATGAGGTCTCAATATCTCGAGCGTTTTTGATCGCATCTTTATGGGATGAACCACGAGCACTTCTCTCCATTTCCAGAACATAGTTCTGATTCATGGCTTGCCTAATGGTTATTTCGTTCCTTCCCATATACATTACGTTAGTCGAATCAACACCCGGAATTGTTACATCGCCCTCGAAAAAAATTGCTCCATCCATGAAATCATCACTGAATTCATATCTAGGCAAGTCTGCCCCTTCAATGTCTAGAACAAGTGTATCTACGGATTGCTCAATACCAATTTTGAGGTCCTCGGTGTACTCTGCGCCTACCCGAATATCTCTGGCTGCATGAACCCCGCTCGCCGTGAGGAACCCAATTCCTACGAACCAGCCAACAATAAGTCCTACCGCAATCATCCCGGAGTACCGAATAGAGCTGAATAATAATCGAATTCCGAGCAAAATAAAGGCAAGGGCGGGGATTCCCATCGCAAGAGTGAGGCCTGAAAAGAATAAGAATCGCTGGCCTGAACTCGAAAAGGATGCATCAAGCAAGTGGTTGAAATCTTGCGAGCTACCTGCAGTAAACCAAGCATCCCAGCCCAAAAGTGCGGCGATCAAACCTGTAATTCCGGCAGCACCCGCGATCAGAAAAATAACTCCAAATATTTTCCCCAATATGACAATCAGGACCTTGAGTACTTTCCCTACGGCCTCGAAAAAATCATTGAAAATATCTCCGATTTGCTTACCGGCGTTATTGACGGTTTCTGAATTTCGCTCACCGAAATCTTTGACGTCGTCTTTGATCCCTTCAAATGACTCATTCACCTTTTTTGAAATATTTTCAACCGTTACCGGTTCTCCACGCATCTGCAGTTTTTCTGCCGTTGTCTTCGCCTTTGGAATAATTAAAGCGAGAATGATGTAGATCAATGGGCCGATTCCCCAAGTAATGGTGAAAATCACAAAAAGAGCACGAAGAACTATCGGATCCCAACCTAAGTATGCGCTTAATCCGCTACACACACCAAACAGCAGTTTGTTATCCGGATCGCGAAAAACACGTTTTTCGTATTTCTTTTTTGAGTTGTTCGAGAAAGCCGGTTCTTCTTCATCTTCATCGATATCGATGTAGTCTTCGGGTCTGCCCATAATGGATATTACCGCTTCCACATCATCGATCACTATAACCTGTTTGGTAGCATCAATTCGCTCACTGAAAAGCTCGGATATTCTCAACTCGATATCCGAAATTATTTCATCAGCACTCTGATGTCCCTCGAAAAAGCCTCGAATGGCCTTTAGGTATTTTTCAAGTTTGGCGTATGCATCTTCTTCGATGCTAAAAATGCGTCCGCCTATATTTACATTTATCGTTTTATTCATGGTGGTCAGTCCTTGGTAGTTTGTTTAACTGCGTGAACCAGTTCATTCCAGGTATCACTTAATTCCTTCAAAAATTGCTCTCCAAGCTCAGTGAGCTTGTAGTATTTCCTGGGCGGACCGGATTTCGACTCTTCCCATCGGTAGTCAAGTAAGCCCGCGTTTTTTAAGCGGGTAAGGAGTGGGTAGAGCGTGCCCTCAACCACGATGAGTTTTGATTCTTTCAACTCACCGATTATGTCGGAAGGGTACATCTCTTTTTTGTTTAGAAGTTGTAAAATGACGAACTCCAACACTCCTTTCCGCATTTGTGCTTTGGTGTTTTCAATCTTCATAATGAACTTCTTGATTGAAAATGCGGGCAGCCAAGCTTCTTTCCAGAGGCCTTCCTGCTCGCATCTTCATGTTGTTTGTAATAATCATTGAATAGCCTGTTTAATATTTAACCGATACAAAGGAATGTAAAATTATAGTACTATGCAAAACAAAGTACCATAATTTTACCAAGTACTATTTAAATGGTTATAAATCATGATGAATGGAGGTTGGCATCTTTTTTGAAACCTTTTAAATCAATAGAAGTATAAACTGTTAAACTAGAACCCCTGGTCATGAAAAAATTTATCATGGTATTAGTTGGTGCAGCGGCCATAGCGTTGCTGCAATCGTGTGCCGGTTCACAAAAGCACTGTGCTGCTTATGCCAAGCACGAGGCGGGTAACCAACCGTCATACCACCAGACTCAATAAAGTCTTTAACCTGCAAGAACAAAATATGAATCGGCCTCGTGCCGATTCTTTTTGTTTACACCCCTTTGTAATTCATTAATTTTGCCGCGTGAAAGCGGAAGTAATAACTATCGGAGACGAAATTCTCCTGGGTCAAACCATCGATACCAATTCGGCATGGATGGGTGAGCAATTATCATTAATTGGTATTGATCTTGTCAGAGTAACCACAATTAAGGATACACGAGAAGACATTATTCATACGCTCGATGAAGTTTTTAAACGAACCAAGCTCGTTTTGATGACAGGAGGTCTTGGTCCCACTAAAGATGATATCACTAAAGAAACCTTAGCGGAATATTTCGGTACCACTCTTGAAAGGAATCAGGGAATTCTGGATGCCATTACTTCTTATTTCACTGCTAAAGGATTGGAGATGCTTGAATCCAACAAGAAACAAGCAGATTTACCGAAAGACGCGGATATCCTCAAAAATACCAGAGGTACGGCAATGGGAATGTGGTTCGAAAAGGATGGACATTCCCTTCTTTCCATGCCTGGAGTTCCTTACGAGATGAAGGGAATCATGCGCGATTATGGTTTTGATAAAATCAGGGCGACATATCCAACCAAGACCATACTTCACAAGACGGT
Source organism: uncultured Cryomorphaceae bacterium (assembly GCA_964635965.1). GTDB lineage: Bacteria > Bacteroidota > Bacteroidia > Flavobacteriales_D > Cryomorphaceae > JAKVAV01. Next base: position 1,700 of record CAZWQX010000075.1, on the reverse strand, counting down.
ATTGACTCAGGGCATTGGTGAGAGTTTCCTTGCCGAGATAATTTCTGATTGGGAAAACAGATTGAGAGGAGAAGGTTATGGGTTAGCATACTTACCGTCACCAGGATTAGTACGCTTGCGCTTAACGGCACACGCAGACAACGGAAATCAAGATGAGACGGAAGCCAGGCTCATGAACTACGTCGAAGAGCTTGAGCAGCGAATCCCGGAATACTCTTTTGGCCGAGATAGAGATACGGTGGCAATGAGTATCCAGCGCTTGTTTCAAGAAAGAAAAATTACACTCGCGGCAGCTGAAAGTTGTACGGGTGGTCTTATTGCTCACGAGATTACTTCCTTACCGGGTTCATCAGGACATTTTATGGGTTCAATGGTTACCTATTCAAACGAGGCCAAAAAAGAAGTGCTTGGAGTAAAAGATGAGAGCTTGAAAGAACATGGTGCGGTAAGCAAAAAGGTTGTTGAAGAAATGGCGAACGGTGTCAGAAAAAAACTGAATGCAGACTACGGAATAGCCACCTCCGGAATTGCCGGACCTGACGGAGGAACTCCTGAAAAGCCCGTCGGTACGGTTTGGGTTGCAATTTCCGGTCCCCAAAAGACCATTTCGAAGGTCCTGAATTTGGGGCGAAGCAGAGAGCGAAACATCAGAATATCAACGCTTACCGTCCTGAATTGGCTGCGTCGTGAAATAATTTCAGGGACGTTTGAATAATCAGAAGAAAATACCGTTATTTGCACCCCACTTTTTATACCCTAAAGAATAGTAATCATGGCAAAAGCTTGTCAGCTTACGGGAAAGAAAGCAATGGTCGGTAATCATGTTTCGTTTTCGAACAAGAAAACCAAGCGTCGCTTTCAACCAAATTTGATTAGAAAGAAGTTCTACTTGGCTGAAGAAGATAAGTATGTTGATCTTATTATTTCTACCTCTGCCTTGCGAACGGTGAATAAAATAGGAATCGCCAAAGCGTTGAAAAGAGCGCGCGAAAAAGGCTATTATAACGGATAATTCTGCGCAACGATGGCAAAGAAAGGAAACCGAGTACAAGTTATTCTAGAATGCACCGAGCACAAAGATTCAGGTATGCCTGGTACTTCTCGGTACATTACTACAAAAAACAGAAAGAATACTCCTGACCGCATGGAAATCAAGAAGTACAATCCTATCTTGAAGAAAATGACGGTTCATAAGGAGATAAAATAATTGAGTCATGGCTAAGAAAACCGTAGCAACCCTACAGACAGGTGGTGGAAAGAACCACACGAAGGTGATTAAAATGGTTAAGTCACCAAAAACGGGATCATACAGCTTCAAAGAAGAGATTGTAACCAACGATAAGGTGAACGATTTCTTCAAAGAAGACTAATTCCGAAACCATTTCGGTAAAAAATTCCTGGCCTTTTTCCTTCAATCGGAAAGAGGCTTTTTGCGTTTAAGACAGGAAAATGGGACTATTTAATTTTTTCTCGAAAGACAAAAAAGAAAAGCTCGATGAGGGCTTGGAAAAAACCAAGACGGGCCTCTTCTCGAAGATAACCAAAGCGGTTGCAGGTAAGTCAAAGGTAGATGACGAGGTACTCGATAACCTGGAAGAGGTTTTAATTACTTCCGATGTCGGCGTAAATACCACCCTGAAAATTATTGAGCGAATTGAGAGTCGAGTAGCGCGAGATAAGTATCTCGGGACGGAAGAACT
>CAZWQX010000074.1:0-19039 GCA_964635965.1 uncultured Cryomorphaceae bacterium | reverse complement strand
CGAATTACGGTAGAGAGTAATACTCTTTTTAGTATTCAAACCAGGCGTTTAATGGGTGCGAGATTCGATTATCGCTTCAATGATAACTTCACATTGGGGAGTACTATTATGAACCTCAATGAGCGTCCACTAACCCAAAAGGTGAATATTGGTGATGAGCCAATGAACAATACGCTATGGGGTTTTGATGCACACTACCAAAGTGAATCGCGTTTCTTGACCGACGTCGTTGATGCACTTCCATTCATCAGTACGAAGGAAGAATCGAATATCGATGCTGCAATGGAGTTTGCTCACCTGATTCCCGGGCATAATAAGGCTGTTGGTCAAACGGGAAATGCTTACATAGATGACTTTGAAGGAACTGTTTCTCTCATTGATCTTCGAAATTTTGCTTCTTGGGGACTTGCTTCAATTCCGCAGTTACAACCCGATCGGTTTCCTGAAGCCAGCAGAAGCAATGACAGGACATTGGGATACAACCGCGCCAAGTTTGCTTGGTATATCCTCGATCCTTTGTTCTTCAGGAACGACAACCTAACTCCCGACAACGTAAATAACGAAAGGCACTACCAGCGTGAGGTAACTGAAAATGAGGTGTTCCCCGATCGTGAACTACCGGCAGGTACACCGGCAAATATTGCAACACTTGATATGGCCTTCTATCCATCGGAAAGGGGGCCATACAATTATGATGTTGAGACGACTTCAGAATCTTCAGGTATTGATCCTGTTACAGGTGAGTTGAATAATCCTGAAACCCGATGGAGTGGGGTTCAAAGAGCCATAAACACTACAGATTTTGAACAGACGAACGTCGAATTCATTCAGTTTTGGGTTATGGACCCTTATAATGCAGACAGCAGGCAGTTCGTTGGAACACAAGGTAACCCTCAAGGTAAGCTCTTGGTGAATATTGGTAACGTTTCTGAAGACGTGCTCCGTGATGGTCAGATGAGTTTCGAGAACGGTCTTCCCCTTGACCCGGCTGCTCCAAATGGTCTCTTAACCGATACTACGGATTGGGCGCGTGTACCTATTACCCAGAGTATCGTAAATGCTTTTGATAACACAACAAATTCGAATACGGCACAAGACGTTGGTTTTGATGGCTTTGATGACACTGGTGAAAGAACCCAATTTCAAGACTTTTTAGATCGACTCACATCAATTGGTGCTTCTCAAGATGTTATCGATGCAGCAACTGAAGACCCTTCGACGGATAATTATCACTTTTATCGAGGATCGGATTACGATGCTCAGAATCTTGACATTCTGGAGAGATATAAGCGATTCAATGGATTTGAGGGCAACTCGGTAACCACTCAGGATAGCCCCGAGGATTATCCTACTCAAGCCACTACTCTTCCAACTACTGAGGATATCAACCAAGATCTAACCCTCGGAGAAGCGGAATCATATTATCAGTATGAGCTCGATCTTCCCGACCCTCAAATTCAACCCGATGCTTGGCAGGTTGGTAACAACTACATCACGGATGTGGTAGATGGGGTTGCGCCTGATGGTAGAATTGTTCAATGGTACCAATTCAAAATTCCAGTAAGGGAAGGTGTTCCTTTTGGAGGAATCAGAGATCTTCGGTCTATTCGTTTCATGCGTATGATTACCACCGGTTTTGAGACACCTGTGGTACTTAGATTTGCTCGACTTGAACTCATTCGTGGAGAATGGCGCCGATACACCGATGTATTGCGAGAAGGTGAGATCATTCCAGGGCCTCCGGGCAATACAGAATTCGACATTTTGGCTGTTAACATCGAAGAAAATAGTCAAAGGGTTCCACTGAATTACGTTACACCTCCTGGAATTTCTCGAGAAATTGATGCGGGAACTGCGAATCTGAGAAGTTTGAATGAGCAGTCATTGGTTCTTCGTGTCAAAGAGTTAGAAGATGGTGATGCCAGAGCAGCATTCCGGAGTACCGACATCGACATGCGTATGTATGGTAATTTGGAAATGTTTATCCACGGAGAAACCCTCGATGAGAACAATCCAATAAATTTCGGAGACGTTTCGGTCTTCGTGAGACTTGGTACCGATTTCGATCAAAACTATTACGAATACGAAATCCCTGTTCTACCTACAGATCTCAACGCAGCGAGCACGCCTCAGAATATCTGGCCCGAAGAAAACAACATGAAGATTGATTTCGATAAGCTCCAGGATGCGAAAAATGCCAGGAATCAATCAGGGTTTGAGCAAAATAGGATATACGAGGTCCTTGACGGCGATAGGCGAATTAGGATTAGAGGTAACCCTGTCCTTAGTTCGGTCCGCTCGATCATGATCGGTGTTCGAAATCCGTCGGCCTCAGGTAATATTTGGGCCGATGACGATGCTCTGGCCGAAAGTGCTGAGATTTGGGTTAACGAATTGCGTTTGACTGATTTCAACAACGATGGGGGTTGGGCAGCCTTGGCAAGGGTAAATGCTCAGCTCGCTGATTTTGGTAGCATTTCCTTAGCGGGAAACATATCTACTCCGAACTTTGGATCCCTCGAAAGCCGTGTAAGTGAAAGACCTCAAGAACAAAGCATGGGGTATGACGCCAATTCAAACTTGGAACTTGGAAAATTTCTTCCGGAAGAATCAGGTGTCAAAATTCCGATGTTCTTAGGACAATCTGAACAAGTCGTAAGACCTCGCTTTGATCCATTGGCTCCTGACTTAGAATTGGACGAGGTGGCAGAAGGACTTTCCAACGAGGAGAAAAAAGACTTGAGGCGCCGCTCTCAAACCTATACGAGACGAAGGAGTATCAACTTTACGAATGTCAGGAAGGAGAGAACCAATCCTGATAAGAAGGCCCGCATTTACGACGTTGAGAATTTGAATGCGACCTTTGCTTACAGCGATAGGAAGTTCTATGACATCAACACGGCTTTCGACAATCAACGGCAATTTAGGATTGGCCTGGGTTATAATTTCTCAGCTCGTCCTAAGAATATTAAGCCTTTCGCAACGAGTAAGTTCTTGCGTAAATCAGAGTACCTTGCTTTAATACGGGACTTCAATTTTACTCTTCTTCCCAAAAGCCTTTCATTCAGGTCTGAGATAAATCGTACCTACAACGAACAGCAATTCAAAAACAATAGTGATGTTTTTGATTTTGAACAGCCCGTACTCTTTACCAAGACTTTTACTTGGAATAGAATTTATGATGTTCAACATGATCTGACTCAGTCGATCAGGCTAACCTACAGCGCCAATAATCTGTCTTTTATTGATGAAACAGAGGGCCGTGTGGATAGGGATGATCGAGAGTCGTACAATCAATACAGGGATACCGTTTGGCAGAGTATCTTGAGATTTGGAGAAAACGTAAACTTCAACCAGAATTTCTCAGCCAATTACCGAGTTCCGATCAACAAAATTCCGATTCTGGATTGGATCAGTACAGATATTCGATATAGTGGAAGTTATAGCTGGCAAAGGGCTCCTTTCTCACAAGACACTTTAGGAAATACGATTCAAAACTCCAGAAACATTTCTATCAACGGACAGTTCAATTTTCTCTCTCTGTACAACAAGCTGGAATACTTCAAAAATGTCAACCGAAAGTTCCAACGTCAGTCGAGGGCAAACGGCCGGTCTTTGTCGAATCAGTCAGGGAGAGGTCGTGAACAACGAAATGAGGAAGAAGACGAAGACGAGCCGAAGAAAAAGGAGAAAGACAAGAATCAGATTACCGTATTGGATTACTTCGCTAAGCTGCTCATGAGTGTGAAGAATTTAAGCGTGGTCTACAGTCAAAACGAAGGAACACTTCTGCCAGGATACAATCGAACTTCCAATATTTTAGGAATGGACCCAGGGTTTAATGCGCCCGGTTTGGATTTTGTCTTTGGTCATCAAATTGAAAATTTCAATAGGCAAGCCGCTCTTAAAGGTTGGCTGGTCGACAACGAGTTCATCAACCAACAATATCTTCAAACCTATACGGAAGACTTCAACCTCAGATTGAATCTTGAGCCATTGCCAAATATGAGGATAGAATTATCCGCTCAACGCAGCAGATCTGATAATGATGGGTCCTTCTTCAGGTTCAATAATGATCTTCAACAGTATTTGGAAGAGAGTCGATTTGAGACAGGGAGCTTCAGCACAACAATGATCGCCTGGAACACCCTTTGGGAGAATGACCGGGATAATATCAGCCCTACTTTCGAGGCATTTGTTGATTCGAGTAATACAGGAATAAAAGCTGAGATTTCGAATAGACTCGCGCGTGAAACCGGATTCTCTGCGCCAAATTCGGGTTTGGTAGAGGGTGCTTTTGCGGATGGTTTTGGTCCTAGTTCACAACAAGTAGTAATTCCTGCGTTTATTGCGGCGTATACAGGGCAAGACCCACAAAGTGTCAACCTCTTTTTGGACGATTATTCCTTATTGGATGCGATTCGAAATCCGAATTGGACGGTTAATTACGACGGACTTTCGAAAATCCCTGCACTCAAGAAAATCTTCAGGACCGTTAGCCTGTCTCACGCCTACAGGAGTACCTTCAGTGTGAGCAATTTTACTACAAACTTGGCTGCAGGTACCAACCTTGATGGAACCCCTGTTCGAGATAATTCGCGGGAAGAGAACTTCATACCTGAGAAGCAGATAACCAATATCACGATCAGTGAACAGTTGAGTCCATTGATTCGAATTGACATGACTTGGCAGAACTCATTGATTACGAATTTTGAAATCAATAAGAACAGGACCCTGGCGTTTAGCACAACGAATTTCCAGCTCACCGAAAACCGCAGTGATGAAATAGTGCTGGGTCTTGGCTACCGCTTTCCCGATGTTGAGATTAAGTTGGGAGGAAAAACGAGAAAAAGTGATTTGAACGTTCGGTTTGATTTGAGCATTCGTGATACAGAGATAATAGCAAGGAGAATGCTTGAAGGGACGAATCAAATTACCTCAGGTCAGAATTTGCTTTCCATAAAAACAGCGGTAGATTATGTGATATCTGATAGATTGAATATCAGGGCATTCTATGACCATCAAATCAACAAGCCAAAAGTTTCTATTTCATTCCCTACGTCAAACATAAACACAGGTGTATCTTTGCGTTTTACGTTGACTCAATAATTATTTCAAAAATGGATTTCCCTGAAAACCTAAAGTACACTGAAGATCACGAATGGGTTAAAATTGAAGGCAATACTGCAACCGTCGGTATTACGGATTTTGCGCAAGGTGAGCTCGGTGATATCGTCTTTGTTGAAATTGAAACTGAAGGTGAAGAGCTTGATTCAGGTGAAGTGTTTGGAACGATTGAGGCCGTTAAAACGGTTTCAGATCTTTTTATGCCTTTGGGCGGCACCGTGAGCGAGTTTAATGAAGAATTAGAGGCGAATCCCGAGGTGGTCAATGAAGATCCTTACGGAAAAGGATGGATGATCAAGATAACCTTTGATGGCGAACCTGATCTGAGTGAGTTATTAGATGCCGAGAAGTATCGCGAACACGTCGCCTAGTCCAAAAACCTGGATTGTATCTTATTTGCCTGCCTTGATCTGGGCAGCTTTTATCTTGGTTCTGATATCACTTCCTGGTAAAGATCTCCCCGACTTTGATATTTGGGAAATTGATATCGAGGATAAAATTGGTCATCTTGTTGTTTTTGGATTTCAAGCATGCCTGATTCGATTGGGATTATACCTGCGTGGCCAAACCCCTTCAAAGCGAATTTATTTAATCATATTCTTGATGGTATCTGCTTTTGGCGGTTTTACTGAGATCTTACAGGATTTAGCTTTCCCATCTCGGTTTGCCAGTATCTCGGATTTCATAGCAGATGCCCTTGGGGCTGCATTGGGCACGGTCTTTGCACATTACTTTTTCAAGAAATTTCGCAGTAGAAGAAGCTAAGTGGTACCGGTTAGCGGTTTGCTGTGCAAAAACCGCAAATCATGAATAGCAAAAAAGCACCTAACCTCTCCCTGGAAGGGAAAAGGCCTTCTTTTTTCTTGCTCGGATTAATGGCAGCAGGAGCAATCGTTTTATGCGCTTTTGAATGGCGTAGTCCTCATTCGGAATATTCATTTGGATGTCCTACTTGGGAAGATCCGTTACCAACTGAAACACAGTTTTTCCATCCGAATTTTAAAGCGGAGAAGCCTCCTGAAATTCCGAAGAAACAAAATACTCCTAAATCTCCGAGACGAGTAATTGATTCTTTCAGGTACTCAGATATTCCCAATATGAGTGCTGCTCCCGTTACAAGTAAGATATTGGTGAATAATACTCAAACAAATCTTTCTTCGAGGGGATTGGCGACAAACCCTACGCTTCCGGGCGCTGAGATAATGCCTGAATTCCCAGGAGGACAGGCAGCTTTATCGGCATATCTATCAGGTAAAATCAGCTACACCAGTCGAGCTAGAGATGCACATATTCAAGGAAAGGTTTTCGTTGAGTTTACCGTAAACAGATATGGACGCATTGAAGACGTTAAGCTCATTAGAGGATTAGATCCCGATTTGGACAGACAGGCAATTGAAGCTGTGGTCTCTATGCCAAATTGGATTCCGGGCAGACACAATGGTGTTCCCGTGAGTGTGCGATTTGTTATGCCCGTTAGCTTCACTCTGAAGAAGTGATTTAGGCACAATAGTTGTTGCAATTAAGTTAAAGTGTAATTTCTACGACTCTTGAAAGTTCTAAGTATTCAAACTTTACTATTTTCGCTGAGTCTGAAAAAATTGAAGACATGGAACTAAAGAAAAGTACTGAGGCAAATTTGGAAAAGAAACGAATGCCACTGATCATTATCGGCCTTCTCTTTTCAACTGCTTTGGTTTTGGTGGCTTTTGAATGGAAAACATTCGAAACTCAGATTAAAGATTTGGGTGAACTAGAGCTCGATTTGATTGAGGAAGAGATCATCCCGATTTCCCAACAGCAGCCACCGCCTCCACCTCCACCTCCCGCTCCTACCACGGTTATCGAAATCGTTGAGGATGAAGAAGAAATTGAGGAAGAACTTGTAATCGAAGACCTTGAAGTTGACGAAGAAACCGAAATTGAATTCATCGAAGAGGTTGAAGAAGAAGTTGAAGAAGAGCAAATCTTTACCATTGTTGAGGAAATGCCAAGTTTTCCCGGTGGTGAAGCGGCTCTGATGAAATATCTTGGAAATAATATCAAGTATCCTGCGATTGCAAAGGATGCCGGAATCCAAGGAACGGTTTACGTAACTTTCGTTGTGAATGAACAGGGAGCGGTGAAAGACGTGAAAGTACTGCGCTCTATTGGTGGAGGTTGTGACGAAGAAGCAATACGTGTTGTTGAGAGCATGCCTAAATGGAAAGCGGGAAAACAACGGGGTAAGGCTGTGAAGGTACAGTACAACCTTCCGATTCGATTTACACTGAAATAAACGATTATTACAATATTCAACCCCGCAGTCATGCGGGGTTTTTTATTCTCTAAGGTTTCATATTCATATATTTGAACAAATCCGATCATTGACTGATTCCGAACAGATAATCCAGAACATAAGACGTAAGGCTGTTGATCAAACTGCGGTCGAAGAGAGATGCGCACGATTCAAATCGCGAAGTATCAAAACCGAGGCAAAAATGCAGGGTTTGAAAATGGCCCTGGGCATGATCGATCTCACCACTCTAGAAGGACAGGACACAGAAGGAAAGGTAAGGCAGCTTTGTCATAAGGCCTCGCATTTGCATCATTCTCATCCTCAGTTACCCGGTGTAGCAGCGGTTTGTGTTTATCCCACGTTTGTTAAGTTGGCAAAATCGCTTGTAGCTGATCACGGAATAAAGGTAGCTTCGGTTAGCACTGCTTTTCCTTCAGGACAGTCTTTTCTGAAATATAAGCTGGACGAAACGAAAGAAGCTGTTGCCGAGGGTGCAGATGAAATTGATATGGTAATATCCCGCGGTAAGTTTCACCAAGGAGAGTATGCCTATGTCTTTGACGAAATTGCAGCGGTTAAAGAAGCTTGCGGCAATGCTCGTTTAAAAGTCATATTAGAGACAGGAGAAATCGGAAACTTGGATGCTGTTTATTTTGCTTCGAGAATTGCGATTCAGGCAGGTGCTGATTTCATTAAGACCTCGACGGGCAAGATAAGCCCTGCGGCTACTATGCCTGTGACATGTGTAATGCTCGAAGCAATTCGTGATTACTACTACGAGACTGGCATTCAGATTGGAATGAAACCCGCTGGTGGAATCTCAAATGCGAAACTGGCTTTGCACTACCTGGTTATGGTTAAGGAAATTCTGGGTTCCAAATGGCTTGACAATCATTGGTTCAGGTTTGGAGCCAGTTCGTTGGCCAACGATATCTTGAAACAAGTAGTGAAGCAAGAGTCGGGGATTTATCAATCGGGAAATTATTTTGCACTAGACTAATATGGCGGCAAAAAAAGACAACGAGTGGAATTACTCTCCCGCACCTGAGAGCACGAATCATATCACCATTAATAAGAGATATGATCTGTTTATTGATGGAAAATTCGTTCCACCATCGACAAAAAAGTATTTCAAGACTATTAATCCTGCTGATGAGTCAGTGCTGAGCGAAGTCGCAGATGCTGGGGAAAAGGATGTAGATAAGGCGGTTAAGGCAGCGCGTAGAGCATATAACAGTGAATGGTCTTCATTAACTGCTGCGCAGCGAGGAAAGTACATATACAGAATTGCCAGGTTAATCCAGGAAAGGGCAAGAGAATTTGCGGTAATTGAATCCCTGGATGGTGGAAAGCCAATACGCGAATCTCGCGATGTTGATGTTCCATTGGCGGCGGCTCATTTCTTCTATCACGCAGGTTGGGCGGATAAATTGAACTATGCTTTCCCCGGAGCGAATTCCTCACCAATAGGTGTTGTGGGTCAGATTATCCCTTGGAATTTTCCCCTGTTAATGGCTGCATGGAAAATAGCACCAGCCTTGGCTTGCGGAAATACCGTTGTATTAAAACCTGCTGAAACCACCCCTTTAACTGCACTGAAACTAGCAGAGCTAATCCGAGATGCTGACTTACCTCCCGGTGTTGTAAATATCGTAACAGGAGCCGGTGAGACGGGGAAAGCCTTGGTGGATCATACCGATGTAGATAAAATCGCCTTTACAGGATCTACAGAAGTTGGAAAGATGATCCAAAGATCTCTAGCAGGAACTTCAACCAGACTTACGCTAGAGTTAGGAGGAAAGGCAGCAAATATCATCTTCGAAGATGCCGCGATTGATCAGGCGGTAGAGGGAATTGTAAATGGGATCTATTTCAATCAAGGTCACGTGTGTTGCGCAGGGTCGCGATTATTTGTTGAGGAAAGTGTAGCGGATGAGGTTATTCGCAAGCTTAAGCATCGCATGAATACACTTGTCCTGGGTGATCCACTGGATAAGAATACGGACATTGGTGCCATAAACTCAAAAGGGCAACTCAATACGATTGAGAAGTATTTGAAAGCAGGGAAAGCAGATGGATTTGAAATGTTCCAATCCGAAGTGGCAGTCCCCAAAAAAGGTTTTTGGTGTCCTCCCACTTTATTTACCCATGTTTCTCAGAGTAGCATTATCTCGAAAGAAGAAATTTTCGGTCCTGTGCTGTCAATGCAAACTTTTCGAACAATAGGAGAAGTAATTGATAAGGCCAACAATACACCGTACGGGCTTTCCGCCGGTGTGTGGACGGATAAGGGTTCGAAAATTTTCAATCTGACTTCTCAATTAAAGGCAGGGGTTATTTGGGCCAATACTTTCAACAAATTTGATCCTACATCTCCATTTGGTGGATACAAGGAATCGGGTTTTGGTCGTGAAGGTGGAGTACATGGATTGGCGCCTTACTTAAACGTTGCGGAATAATGGCAAAAAAGAATCAAACGAATTCGAATCAAGTGCCTGTTCAGAAAACATACAAGCTCTACATAAATGGTGCTTTTCCAAGGACTGAAAGCGGCAGGTACAAGGATCTTCGAAAATCTAACGGAGATCTGATTGCTAACTTATGTTGGGCCTCAAGAAAGGACTTTCGAAATGCCGTAGTCGCTGCCAGAAAAGCTCAAGCAGGTTGGCATGGAAGAACTGCTTATAATAGATCTCAGATTATTTACCGAATGGCAGAGATGCTTCAGCAAAAAGAGTCCTTATTTGTTGATGAGATGCTTCAAATGGGTTATTCTGAAAAAGCTGCCAAAACAGAATTTGATGAAAGCGTGGAATACTTGGTTTATTATGCCGGCTGGTGTGATAAATACGTCCAAGTATACAGTACGGTGAATCCCGTTTCGGGATCTTACTTCAATTTCTCTCTTCCGGAACCAATGGGAGTGGTTGCTGCAATGGCATCGGATAAAACAGCGTTGATTGGGTTTCTCGAAGCCATTATTCCTGTAATAGTATCGGGTAATGCCGTGGTGGTTTTAGCTTCGGAGAAAATGCCGGTGAGCGCCATGAGTTTTGCAGAAGTTTTGGCCACTTCAGATCTGCCTGGCGGAGTGATAAATATCCTGACCGGAAATCGAAGCGAATTGCTGATGCAATTTGCATCCCATATGGATGTGAACGCTTTTTTGATCTGGGATGCATCTTCAGCTGATGCCATTGAAATTGGGGGTTATGCAGCCGAGAATGTCAAACGCATCAAAATGTATGAGTCGGCAGAAAAGGGTGCTCTTTCTCTGAAGAGAATTACCGATACAGTAGAGGTTAAAACTACCTGGCATCCAATTGAAAGAATTGCCTCTTCTGGAAAGGCTTATTAGCCGCTGGCCGATCTTTTCTTTTTACTTTTGAAAAAACAATTGAATGGCGCAGAAAGTCGCTTTAATTACAGGAGTTACGGGTCAAGACGGTGCTTATCTTACCGAGCTATTACTAAGTAAGGGATACCAGGTACACGGAATCAAAAGAAGGAGTTCACTGTTTAACACGGATCGTATTGATCATCTCTATCAAGATCGCCACGAAAAGGATGTTAACTTTTTTCTTCATTACGGTGATTTGACCGATGCGGCTAACATCATACGAATCGTTCAAGAGGTTCAACCCGATGAGATTTACAATCTTGGAGCGATGTCTCATGTGCAAGTTTCTTTTGAAACTCCTGAATATACGGCCAATGTTGACGCCTTAGGTGTGCTTAGAATTTTGGAAGCTGTTCGGATTCTCAATCTCGAAGAAAAAACGAGAATCTACCAAGCCTCAACGAGCGAATTGTATGGGATGGTTCAAGAAACTCCACAAAGTGAAACAACCCCGTTTTATCCTCGCAGCCCTTACGGAGTTGCCAAACTGTATGCCTTTTGGATAATAAAGAACTATCGAGAGGCTTATAACTTATTCGCAGTTAATGGAATCCTCTTTAATCATGAGAGTCCACTTCGAGGTGAAACATTTTTAACCCGCAAAGTTACACGTGCAGTCGCGCGTATTCACCTTGGTCTTCAGAAGAAGTTGTTCGTTGGTAACCTCGATGCTAAGAGGGATTGGGGACATGCCAAAGACTATGTAGAAGGTATGTGGTTGATGTTGCAACACGATAAGCCCGAGGACTTTGTTCTCGCTACGGGTAAAACTTACAGTGTTCGATTTTTTATTGAAGAGGCCTTCTCCAGAGTGGGTGTTAAACTCGAGTGGGAAGGAAAAGGCGAATCGGAAAAGGGAATTGATGTTGAATCGGGAAAAGTCTTGGTTGAGGTAGATCCACGATACTATCGTCCTACTGAGGTCGACCTTTTGGTTGGAGACCCAACAAAGGCTAAGAACGAGCTAAACTGGGAACATCACTATGATATACATTCTTTGATTGAAGAAATGGTAAATGCAGATATTGACCTGTTCAAGCGAGATAAGTATTTGCTCGATGGCGGGCATAACGTCATGAATTACAACGAGTAGAGCAGTGAATAAGTCCAGCAAAATTTATGTTGCAGGACATGGTGGTATGGTTGGGAGTGCCATCATGCGAAAGCTGCAAGAGGATGGATATTCAAACCTGGTCGGGAGAAACTCCTCAGACTTGGATTTGAGGAATCAAGCAGCGGTTGAAGAGTTTTTCAGAGAAGAAAAGCCCGAATATGTCTTTTTGGCTGCGGCAAAGGTTGGAGGGATCAATGCAAATAATGTTTATCGTGCAGAATTCATCTACGATAATTTGGCGATTGAGCTCAATGTTATCCACGCGGCTCATCTGCACGGGGTGAAGAAGCTATTATTTCTGGGCTCTTCGTGCATATATCCCAAGTTTGCCCCACAACCATTAAAAGAAGATTACCTATTAACAGGTGAACTTGAGCCCACAAACGAACCCTATGCAATTGCGAAAATTGGAGGAATAAAACTTTGTGAGGCATATTTTGATCAATACGGAGATCAATTTATCTCAGCTATGCCCACGAACCTGTACGGCCCGAATGATAATTATGATTTGCAGAACTCACATGTGGTTCCCGCTTTGATCAGGAAGTTTCATGAAGCAAAGGAGAACGGTTCCAATGAGGTAGTTATTTGGGGTTCAGGTACCCCGCGCAGAGAATTTCTACACGTCGACGATATGGCTGAAGCATGCGTTTTCTTAATCGAAAATTACCAAGGGCGTTCTTTCGTAAATATTGGTACGGGTGAGGACATAACCATAGCGGATTTGGCCAGGTTGATTGCAGAAATCGTCGGTTTCGAAGGTGAATTGATATATGATTCTTCTCGTCCTGATGGTACTCCGCGTAAACTAATGGATGTGTCGAGGATAAACAACCTCGGCTGGAAAGCGAGAATTTCACTGAAGGATGGCTTAAGATCTGTGTACGAGGATAGGTTTCAAAATGCCTAGTATATGAGGTTTTTTGCCCTTGCCTTTCTCTTTTTGATTTCAATTGCGGCAAGCGGGCAAGATTATGTGCTTCCATTTGATCGCTTATCTCAACTCAGACAAGACCGTGTCGGTATAGGTGTTCAAGAGCAAGCTCATACCGCCGCGAAACCCATACTATTTAGTAGCATCGATGTTACTAATATCCAGGGTCTTGGGGATGATACAACTACATATTATTTCAAGATTAACGAGAAGATTTTTAGTGAGCATTTAATTGAGATGGATAAGCTGGACTTTCAGTTGGCTGCCGATTTCTTGTTCGACTTTGCCTATGGGCAAGAGTTGATCGATGAGGTTTCGGACGAGCGATCGGAGAACTCTCTTTTTCAGAACACGCGGGGTTTTCTTCTCCAAGGAAAAATCGGAGATCGTGTCTATTTCTACACAGACTTCAGGGAGAATCAAGGTCGATATCCCGCTTATGTAAACGTATTTGTCGATTCTCTGGGAATAATGCCTGGTTCGGGAAGGGTGAAAGAATTTAAAGAGGATGGATACGATTATAGCATGGCAAGTGGTTTCGTCGGAATTGAGGCTGCCGATTGGCTAGATCTGAGTTTCGGACATTTCAAACAATTTATCGGCCATGGATATCGCTCTCTTTTACTTTCCGACAACGCACATAATTATCCATTTGCCTCCTATGATCTCAATTTGCTTCAGGGAAGAATTAAACACCGTTACACACTCGCTCTCATGCAAGACTTGGAGCGATTGCCTCAGGGTGAAACCCCCGAATCAATCTTCAAAAGGAAGGTGTCTAATTGGAACTATCTTTCATTCAAACCAATAAAGAATCTCGAAATAGGAATTTTCGAGCAAGTAATTTGGAAGGTTTTTGATGATAGTCTGGGGAGTCAACCTTTCGATTATCGAGCATTAATCCCTCTTCCTGGTTTGAATTCAGCAATTTTGGGACTTGAGGACGAGGAAAACAATGCTCTTTTAGGTCTTAATCTGGCTTGGTTTCCCGTTTCGCGTTGGCGGATTTATGGACAAATGGTATTCGATAATAATCAATTGGAGCCAAACGGCTTCCAGTTAGGAAGCCGATTTGCCTCAATCTGGAATAGATTCGATGCGCAAGTTGAATATAACCGATCTGAATGGGAGACTGGTGGTGTACCTGGAGATCTACAAGCTAATTTTCATTTCAATCAGCCCCTTGGGCATCCGTTGGCTTCAGGTTTCGAGGAGATATATACCGAATTGACCTTTTATCACAAGAGAATTTTCGTTTTGGCGAGGGTAAATATTCAACGTCAACTGGGTGATTCCCCAATAAAAAATGACCGGAATATATACAGAATTCAGCCTTCTTACGTTTTCAATCCCTCCTCTAACATGATGGTTTACGCAGGTTATACGTTTAGGGTAAGTAATGCGATGGGAGATAATGCATTTTGGTCAATTGGCATTCGTACCTCTTTGAATAATCGGTATACTGATTTTTAATAGTTTTACGCAAACTTTCGGTTTGAAAGAGATAGTTTTTGGATTCGTAACCGCATTCTTTGTGGTACTTGTAGCCACCCCTTCGCTAATCAAAGTTGCTGAGCTGAAGCATCTTGTTGACGAACCTTCAGGGGGCAGAAAAACTCATACCCGAAGAATACCTACCATTGGCGGTATCATCATTTTCGCAGCTACTATTTTCGCCTACGCCCTATGGTTTCCTTGGGACAACCCTGAATATTTTGGGGGTATTTACGAATTCTCGCACAGCGTCAAGGAGTTTAAATTTTTGATTGCTGCGTCAATTTTGATCTTTTTTATTGGTGTCAAGGATGATATCATAGGTGTTGCACCTGCTAAGAAATTGATTACTCATGTAATTGTTGGTTTCATTTTGGTCTTGATGGCCGATATCCGTATTTCCGGACTGCATGGGGTTTTTGGAATTCAAGAAATTCCATATTGGTCAAGCGTACTCCTGTCAATTTTCACCTATATCGTTGTGGTAAATGCTTTTAACCTAATTGATGGAAGTGATGGATTGGCTGCGGGAATTGGAGCAATTGCTACCTGCTTTTTTGGGGGTTGGTTTTTAGCTACCCAACAAATGGATTTAGCGCTTATATCTTTTGTCCTAACGGGTGCACTCGGAGCTTTTCTGCTTTTTAACTTCTCTCCTGCAAGGATTTTTATGGGCGATTCCGGGGCGTTGTTTATCGGTGCAGTCATCTTTGCTCTTTCGGTTAAGTGTATTGAAACCAGTGCAGTGAGACTAGAGGGGTTAGGTGCGGTAAAGACAATTTCGGCTCCGATATTTGCGATGTCTGTCTTGGCCTATCCCTTAATTGATACTTTACGTGTTTTCACTTTGAGAATTTTGAAGGGTTCTTCGCCTTTTGCGGCTGATAGAAATCACATTCATCACAAGCTTCTAGACAATGGTTACAGCCATACGCGGACGGCAATCTTTCTTTATTTGATTAGCCTTGTCATTCCTTTCATTTCATTTTTATTCGAAGGAGTTAATTATTCGATAACCTTCTTCGCCATGTTGGCAATTAGCGCTTTAGTTGTACATGCTCCTTTTTTCGTCGTAGCTGTTAGAAAACCTTCGCGACTAGCTCACAGCACTTGATGCTCTTGTTTTATTCAAAACGAATTCGGATTGCCTTCATCATTGTTTTGATGGCAATATCAGCTAAACTAAATGCCCAATCAGGAGGGAATCCTGTTTTTCGAATAGAGCAGGCAGCTGATAAAGATGCGCTAAGTCTTTCCAAGAGGTCATATCCTTCGGTCAGAAACATAACTATTGCTTTAAACCCCGATACGTCTGAATCAATTCTTTTCCCCGGTATCGAATTTGGGGATATTTCCTTATCCAAAGAGAAAACGGCGTTTTCTGCATTTCCCATCGCTTTATTTGAATTTGGTTATAGTAACCTTGACAATATGGTGCATACCAGTGCGGGTGGATTTGCATTAAATGGAAAATGGGGCAAATTCAGTCTTCTCACTTCCTTTATCGGTGGGGGACTGGATCAGCCGGCCTATTTGGACGATTTTACGGATAGTCTTGGGGTGATCTCCTCCTTTGGAAGGAATTTATCTGATTCAGGTAAGGCTTTTTTTATGCCTTCTCTTGCCCTGAGATTTGATGCTTCGAGAATTTTCAATTTTGAATTGGGTTATGGCAAAAATGCCTTTGGGAACGGATATCGATCCCTTTTTCTCTCGGAAACGGCCTTCAACTATCCCTATTTAAAAATTGAGACCAATGTTTGGCGCATCAAATACACGAATCTCTTCAGTTGGCTAAAAGATATAAGGGTTGATCCCTCTGATCCCAATTCGTTTCGGGATAAGTTCTCTTCGACCCATTATTTGAACTGGGCAGTTTCTCCCAGATTCAATATTGGTCTCTTTGAAACAATTGTTTGGCAGGCAACAGATACCCTTTCGAATCGAGGTTTTGATCCGAATTATTTAAATCCAATCATATTTTACAGGCCAGTCGAATTTTCAATTGGCTCACCTGACAATGCCATCATAGGGTTAGACTTATCGTATAAGGCGTTCAGAAATTCCCTGATTTATGGTCAATTGGTTTTCGATGAATTTCTTTTGAGCGAATTCAGGGCAAGAGAGGGTTGGTGGGGAAATAAGTGGGGAGCTCAGATAGGGGTAAAGATGTATGACCCATTTGGCTTTTCAAATTCATTCTTTCGAGCCGAGTTTAATTTTGCCCGTCCTTTTACATTCACCCATGGAAGTGTTCTGCAGAATTTTGCTCATTTCAATCAACCTTTGGCCCATCCATTGGGGACGAACTTTTATGAGGGAATTTTGCAAGCCTACCATGAGAGAGGAGACTGGTTTTTTGAGGCCCAATGGAATTATGGAATTTTTGGCAGAGATCCGGACTCTTTGAATTTTGGGGGTGACATTTATCGGAGCTATGCGAACCCGGCGGAGACATATGGAAATGAAACAGCTCAAGGAATCAAAACTCAGCTTTTTTATCAAAGACTGGCAGGAGGATTAATTCTAAATAGAGCATTGAACCTAAGAGCTACGGTTTATTACATCTATCGCAGGCAAGACACGGAATTCAGCGCAATAAACAACGAGCATATTTTTGGGTTAAGGATAGCGACGGAACTGTTCCGATCAACAACTGATTTTTAAGCACCCATCTCAAAAATTGAGTACCTTTGTGCGCGAATAGGATTAGTGGATGTACGTAAAGTCAATTTCCAAATCATTTCCGGGATTCTTGGCGAGAAAACTGCAAGCTTACGTTGCTTTTACCAAATTGCGACTAACCTCTTTGGTGGTCGTTTCTTCAATTATTGGTTATGCAATAGGTGCTGCCGTTTTTTCATGGGTTGATGTGGTTTGGCTTTCGCTAGCAGGTTTTCTGGTCACAGGTGCCTCCAACGGATTCAACCAGATTATTGAGAAGGAATTCGACGCGATGATGGATCGCACCAAAGGTCGTCCAATTCCTACCGGAGCTATGGGGATCGTCGAATCCTTGATCTTAGCTACGGTTTTAGGGGTTCTCGGTCTAATCATCCTATACTTCGTCTTCAATCAACTTGCAGCAGTTTTAGGAGCATTAGCGCTGTTTAGCTATGTTTTACTCTATACTCCTCTTAAGCGTTTTACAGCATTTGCCGTATTTGTTGGCGCATTCCCCGGTGCAATTCCACCACTATTAGGATATGTAGCTGCCACTGCAGATTTCGATTTATACGGAGGATTGCTATTCGCTATTCAATTCATGTGGCAGTTCCCGCATTTTTGGGCAATTGCTTGGGTTGCTCATAAAGATTATCAGAAGGCAGGATATCATCTTCTGCCTTCAAAGGGAAAAGACGGTCAAAGCGCATTTTTGATTTTCCTTTACACCTTGTTTTTGATTCCCGTCTCGCTTTTACCATGGGCTTTTGATCTTATCGAGATTCAATACGCGATTGCCCTGGTGGTTTTGGGATTGCTCTTTGCATACCCCTCTCTTATTCTACTCAGACAAAAGTCAGACAAAGCTGCGCGAGCCGTTATGTTTGCCTCTTTCTTCTACTTGCCTATTGCCCAGCTTATTTTATTACTGGATAAAATTTGACAATGGCTTCGACAATAACATCAAATATGGCAATGGAACCTGCATCGGTAAATGAAAGAACCAAAAGAATGGTTCTTTACATCGGAATTTTTAGCATCGTCATGCTCTTTGCTGGCTTTTCGAGTGCTTACGTGATTAGTTCTTACGGTGAGGTTTGGGTTGACATAAGCTTGCCTACAGCGTTTTACATAAGTACCGCTCTTATTCTTCTTAGCAGCCTCACTATCCGAATGGCGGTATCCGCATCTGACTCCAGAAACAAACGAAAAGCACTCAATTATTTAGGCATTACTCTTTTCCTTGGTGTGGGTTTTTGCCTAAGCCAATACTATGGCTGGCAACAGCTTATTGGCGAGGGTAGTTACCTCTCAGGTCACATAGACAATTTGGATGGAGTTTATGGTGAAGACTACACGGTTTCATACAAAGGAGAAGAGTTGATTTTCGAAAATGGTGAATATTATCTCCCCAATGATGATTTGAGGGAGAACCCATTGTTGGATGAAATTGCCATTTTTAGTAACTCTTCAGCTAGTTACATTTATATCTTGAGTGCCCTGCATTTACTACACGTGATCGGAGGTATGCTCTTCCTTATCGGACTTTTCTTGGTTGCTACAGTAGGAAAGAAAAAACAATTGAGCAACCTGCGTTTGAAGCTGGGAGGTATTTATTGGCATTTTGTCGATGGCCTCTGGATATACTTATTACTCTTTTTACTATTAATTCACTAAACTTGCACAAAATCTGGATCAATGGCAGGAGAAGCTACCAAAGCGATAGATAAATCAGTCCTCTGGGGAGGAGGTCGCTCACCATTTAGTGTGAGCTATGGAAAAATGATGATGTGGTTTTTCCTCGTTTCCGATGCCTTGACATTTTCAGGATTGCTTGTTGCGTATGGATATGCAAGACAAGCATACACAGGTCAATGGCCGATTGGTGAACAAGTCTTTCATGAGCTACCGTTCATTCATGGAAACTTCCCTTTGATTTATGTAGCTCTCATGACCTTTATCCTTATTATCAGTTCAGTGACGATGGTATTAGCCGTTGAGGCGGGTCATCGAATGGATCAGAAAGGAGTG
>CAZWQX010000073.1:0-19096 GCA_964635965.1 uncultured Cryomorphaceae bacterium | reverse complement strand
ACTTGCTCACTGATTTTTCCAAATCTTCTTTCACGATTTTGATAAGCTACAATGGCCTCGTAAAAGTCTTCTTTTTTGAAGTCGGGCCAGAAAACGGGAGTGAAGTATAATTCACTGTAGGCAATTTGCCAAAGCAAAAAGTTGCTTATTCTTTTTTCTCCACTCGTGCGAATAAGCAGTTCTGGGTCTGGTATGTCGCTGGTTTCCAGATATAAATCAATCGTCTTCTGGTCGATTTGATCGGTTTGCAGTTTGTTATTTTTAACATCTTCGGCAATGGCACGAATTGCCCTGGTTATTTCCCAGCGCGAGCTATAACTCAATGCCAATACCAATGTGATGCGTTTATTCTTTTTTGTGCGCTCAATCGCTTTGGTCAGTGTATTTCGGCAATTTTCGGGTAGAAGATTCAAGTCTCCAATGGCTTGAAGTCGAACCTCTTTTTCCTGAAGTTCATCAATTTCTTTTACGATGGTCTGAACAAGCAAATCCATCAGTGCCGAAACTTCTTCGATGGGACGATCCCAGTTCTCTGTACTAAATGCGTAAAGAGTAAGGTACTCAACACCTATTTCTCCAGCTGCCGTAAGGGTTTCACGAACGGCATTAACACCATTTAGGTGACCAAAAATCCGCACTTCACCATGGTTTTTTGCCCAACGTCCGTTCCCATCCATGATCACTGCAACGTGTCTTGGAATTCTACCCTGGTTTATTTTGTCCTTGAAACTCATTCCACTAAAGGTGTGCAAAGGTCGGAAAATCGAATGATTCTAAAAAGCGTCAATTAAATGCCGTTGGGCATTTCACTCGAGGTTTCCCCAACTTATAAGATAAGATGAATCCCGTAAACACATACCAATCGTTCCTGTTGCTCTCACCGCGTTGCATTCCGGTGTTGGTGCCATCAGGCCCGGTGGGTTGCAAGCTACGGTCCGCCATAGCAGCTGACAAGGGCCCGTTCTCTTCTATGAGCAAGGCATTGTCTACATAAACAGTACTCACATCATCCAAATAATCCGTAAACGTTCTTCTCATTCCCCATTCCAGTGACCCTGCCAGATTTCTCCAAATATTGAATTTAAATCCAACCCCAAAAGGAACACTTACCTGTGTCAATGAATACTGGTCTCCAAATCCTTCGATGGTTTGCCCTTCTGTTCCGAGAGGCTGCAAATCAATCCAACGGTCGTCGAATTCTGCTTCGGGATTGTGTCGGAATATGGCAAAACCCATGAAAATATAAGGGGAGGAGGGTCGGCGACTATCACCTATTTCATAGGTGAGGAAATTGATTTCGATCTGGCCACTAAATTCAAAGATGTCATTTCGGAAATGGAGATTCCGATTGACCTGCCATTCATTATCTGAGTCCTTATCGTGGGCATAAATTCTGTTATACAGAACAGATCCTTTGAAGGCAACGCGATCATTAAAATTGTATCGATAGATCAATCCTCCACCGAGGTTATACTGAGCCGGAAGAGGTTGATCGGGATTTAGATCTCCTGCGTAATAACTCGTTCCTACCATCAAACCGATCTCCTGATATTGAGCAAGGATGGTAGAAGAGAAAAACAAGAACAGTATTACCGCAAACTTCTTCACTTAGAATAAATCGCTTTTACTCTTAATTTATTGTGTCAATTTTATGCCCAAAGGTAGGAAACACGGGCGATTAGTTCCTCTTATCAAGTCCCCAGGCAAGCTTGTTTCTCATTGTGTTCAGGAAAGTGTGCCCCTTCGGCTGCAGCAGACAAAGACTAAAATCCTCTTTGAAAATATGAATCTCCTCATTTGGCATTAGTATTTCAGGGCGACTGTCAATTGCAATTAAAAAATCGTCACTTCGGCCATCCGCTTTTAGCGTAAGTTTCACGGAATTTGAAACCACAACGGGACGAACATTCAAGTTATGAGGAGCAATTGGTGTGATGACAAAATTCTCTGAACCGGGAACAATGATCGGTCCACCGCAGCTTAAACTATAGGCGGTCGAGCCGGTGGCGGTGCTTACAATTATTCCATCTGCCCAGTAAGTATTCAGGTATTCGCCATCCATGTAGGCTTCGATTTTGATCATTGAAGCGGTATCCTTTTTGTGGATAGTTACCTCGTTGAGGCCAAAATTGAGTGAGCCAAAAATGTTGCGATCGGTTTCAACTCGAATCAAACTGCGTTGATCGATTTCATAATCTTCAGCTTCCAAACTACTGAGGACGTTTTCAAATTCATCGATCGAAACGCTTGAAATAAACCCGAGACGACCTGCATTTAATCCCACAACGGGCACATTCGAGTCTTTGATCAGGGTAGCTGTATCCAGCAATGTGCCATCACCTCCCACACTGACCAAACAGCTATACTCTCCAATTTGAACATTCTCTCTATTGAAGGTTGAAAATTCCTCACTTAAGAAGTTGTTGTCACGTAGAAAGTGGCTATATCTTTCGTAAAAAACGGGTTCCATGCCTTTTACACGGATCATTCTGGCAAGTCCTGAAATCTCCTCGTTTAACTCGTTGGAGTATGGCTTACCGTATATGGCTATCTTTTTCAAAATACCTGTTTGAATTCAACGAAAACGGCAGTTCTCCCGAGAGCATTTAGTGATGCTTCAACTCGTATAACCTTGTCGTAATATGTTACTAAATCGAGGCCGATTCCGCCGCTGTAAAGGTATTCATTCACCAATGAATTCGCATCACGGAAATTGGCCCCATCTACATAACCTGCGTCGAAGAAGATATTGGCATAAAGGGCGACAAAGGTTTTGCTGAATTTTTCGGAGGGGATGAATGGCAAGGTGACCGATTTAGGTTTTAGGATTTCGTATTTTAAGTTGCTCTGAAACAAGCCGTAACGTGTTCCATCAACCACAAACAACTCGTAACCTCTTACCACATCGCTGTATCCCAATCCTTGGGTAAGGTAATAGGGAGGGTTGTCCCAGTTAATTTTCCCTTCAACGTTGTAGGCCGTGTACCAGCGGTCAGAGAGTTTGTAATGGTGCCTGTAGCCTGCGAAGGTGGTGAAAACACCCATTCCCTCTCGGTTGACAATCCCTAATCCATCCTGAGTAAAGGTGCCGTAGAGGAGAAGCCCTTTCAAGGGATAGCGTCGATAATCCCTCGTATCGTATTGGATCGAATATGAAGCGCGCATGAAACGGGTATTTGATAAACCTCCCGTGAAATAATCAGGCTGGAGAGTTACTACAGAATCATTAACCGAAGCATCGAAATAAGATACTTCAAAGTAGTGCCTTAAGAAGATATTCTCTCGGTAACTCAATCCCAATTTGTATTGCATATACCGTCGGGCTTTATTCTCGGAGTCTCGAAAAAAGAGGCGCTCGTTATCTTGAGTGTTAAAAACGATTTGCTCGTTTTCAAAGTACCCTGCGCTCATGAATAAACCCAGAGTTTGCTTTCTATTAAGATTGGGAATGGACCAACTCGCGCTGAACTTTTTCGTGTATCCGAACCTTAGGGTCAAAGAGAGATCTTGGTTTAATCCCCGAAAATTGTTGTGCGATACGGATAGTCCATAGTTTAACCACCGCAATTCTTTGGTTTCCCACCAAGTATTAAAGTTGGTTTGGGCAATCTCGAATATCGGGACGGGATATATGTACCATCGCTCTTGTACGGTTATCAGAACGATTACATGATCGTTGTCAATCTGAATCGGCTCAACTTCAACGAAATTGAAAAGCCTGAGATTCATAATATTGTTTCGGGATTGATCCATCCCTGCTTGCAAGTTTCCCCAGAACAGTGAATCCCCAAGCTCAATCGTCACTTCCCGCATGATAATGCGGTCCTTGGTTTTCTTGTTTCCCTCAATGATGAAGTCGATCACCACCTTTTTGCCGAGGGTATCGAGCTTAATCGCCTCCACTTGTTGGCCGCTGAGATTGAGGAAGAAGAAAAACGCGGGTAAGAGCGCGCAAAGACGCAATTTCACCATACGGTATCAGATATTTAGATAACGCATCAATTCATCGTACCGATTCTTAATCATATCGTCGTAATCCGACACGTGATACGAGGCAGAGATGATGTAATCGTAGCGATTAAATGTTTGAATGATCGCATCGATATTGGTGAAATTCAGTTTCAATGTGAGTTCCATTTTTTCGGAATCAGCAGCCGATGTGATATTGGCACTGAGAATTTTCCCATCATTTCCCTCTACAATTTGTGAGATCTCAGAAAGGGAGTAATCGTTTTGACTGAGCTCGAGCACCAAAATTCCTCCAGGCTGGTTTACGGATGCCAGCTCCGCGAGCTCACGAACCATGCAGTAAATGCTTACAGCTCCCATGTATTTGTTCTCATTATCGAGAATGGGAATGGCGCTTAGCTGAAATTCAGCCGCAACTCGAATAAGGTCGTATACATGTTGATCTTGCTGCACGTAGACCATTTGTAAGTGACGTGATTCATTCCGCAGCGGAGACTCGGGATTCTCCAATTCAAGAACTGCCGAATCGGAGATCATTCCCAAAAATTCGTTTCCATCGGCGACGGGAAGCTGCTTCATTTTGTATTCATCCAGCAGCTGCATGGCGAACAATCCGTTGTCACCACCTTCTAATGTTGGTATTTCGTCGCTAATTAAGTCGGCTGCTCTCATTTGAATTAAACTTTACGGCGTTGTAAACGATTACATTTGCGAACGATTTCTGCAAGATATGCGAAAGATGACAAAACTAAGCGTCAATATCAATAAGATTGCAACACTGAGAAACGCACGCGGTGGGAATAACCCAAATTTGGTTCAGGTAGCCAAAGATTGTGAGCACTTCGGAGCTCAAGGAATAACCATTCACCCGAGACCCGACGAGCGTCATATCACCACCCAAGATGTATACAATCTCAAACCGATAATCACCACCGAGTACAACATCGAGGGTTATCCCGATGAGCGGTATGTGAAATTGGTGGCAGATACGAATCCCGAACAGGCCACCTTGGTTCCCGATGGACCGGATGTGCTAACATCAAATGCTGGATGGGATGCGAAAAGACACAAACAGCTTTTGCAAGATGTGATAGGTCAACTCAAGGAAAACACTGGTAGAGTAAGTGTTTTTGTGGATGCGGATCCCGAAATGGTGGCGGCAGCAAAAGAGGTAGGAGCTGATCGAATTGAGCTTTATACCGAGGCATACGCTCGTGGGTACAAGCAAAACAAAGAAGAGGCGATCAAACCTTACGTTGAAGCGGCGCAAGCTGCATTGGATGTCGGTTTGGAGATTAACGCAGGCCACGATTTGGACTTGGAGAACTTGCGTTACTTCCACTTGAATATCCCTGAGTTGGCTGAGGTATCAATTGGCCATGCCTTGATTTGCGATGCGTTGTACATGGGATTGGAAAACACGATTAGACTTTATTTGAAAGAACTGAGATGACTTTAAATTACAGGCAGATGGGTGCCGGAGAGCCCCTACTAATCTTCCATGGACTGTTCGGATCTTCCGATAATTGGCAAACCCTGGGAAAGCGCTTTGCCGAAGATTTCTCGGTTTACTTGATCGACCAGAGAAATCACGGACGTTCTCCCCACTCAGAAGAATTCGATTACGATATATTGGCCGATGATGTCTTCGATTTTATGCAAGAGCACGGTTTGGAAAAGGCCAATTTGCTCGGGCACAGCATGGGTGGCAAAACCGTGATGCGGTTTGCTCAAAAATATCCCGATCGATTGCTTCGGTTGATTGTGGCGGATATGGGTATTAAATCCTATCAACCACATCACAAATTAACTCTACAAGCTTTCCACGCGATTGAGCCAGAATCCTTGACCTCACGACAAGAGGCGGAGCAACGTATAGCACCGATTATTTCTGATTTTGGTATCAGGCAGTTTCTGCTCAAGAACTTGTACCGAAAGAAAGAAGGGGGATATGGAATTCGGGTAAACTTCCGAGTAATGGAGAGAGAGATGGATGCCATTTTGGAGGCTTTGCCGAATGAAGAAGTTGGGGTTCCGTCATTGTTCCTCTACGGGGAGAAAGCTGATTATGTATCTCAGGATGATTTTGATTCCATTCGAACACTATTCCCATCTGCTGAATTTGTGGGAATGCAAGCGGGTCATTGGCTGCATGCAGAGGATCCTCAACGGTTTTATGAGGAAGTGAAAAAATTTGTAACCAAAAGAAAACCCACACCGTAACAGGTGTAGGATTTCATTAATAAGGTTTAATTGGTGATTAAGGTAGAAAGGGAGCTGACAAAGGTCGGTTCCCTTTCTTATTTTTTATTCGGTCACTACGAGTTTTTCCCGAAACACTTTTTCTCCCGCTCTTCCGGTCAGGATATAAACCCCATCCGCTAAATGATGGGTGTTGTAGCTATTGCCCGATTGAAAGCCAACTAGTCGGTCAACCGTTCTTCCCGAAAGATCGGTAACCGTTATCTCGATCCCCGATGGAAGAAATTCGGGTAGTTCAATGGTCACAAATTGGCTGGCGGGATTGGGGTAAAGGCTAAGCGGTTCTACCTCGGTAGCAGAAACCGATAAGGTATTATCGTTGTAGAAGAATAAGGCCATATCTGCGTTGCCCCCTCCATATTCAGTTTGATAGGCATCGGAAGACAGGTTGTCGAGGCATGCTGCATTATCCGACTCGGAAGGGAAACTACCCAAGCAGGCAAAACTTCCATCTCCTTTGGCTTCGATAATTCGGCAATGAGAACATTCGTAATCAGGGTTGGAATAAGAGCTCCATTCGAAGGTTCCCTCGTTAGTAATTTTGGCAATGTATCCTAATGAGGTTGAGGAAGAAACAGGATCTACCTCAGGAACCAGCGGGTTGTTACCAACAATACTTAAGCTGTTTGAGCTTGTGATTACACTTAAATAAATGTCATTATTAAAAGTGTCAATGTACGGAGTGGTAACGTTTAGCACATCACTTCCCAGATAGGTTCCCCAGAGTTGAGTTCCATTTTCGTCAAATGCAGTAAGAAAAATATCGATTGAATTTTCGATGAGTTCTTCGTTAAGTGCCCCGGGGGTAGAAATATTTGTTGCCGAAGACGTGGATCCCGCCACTATTACAGATCCATCCGATGTAGTTTGAATATCATATTGGTTTTCGGTTTTCTCACCCCCATAAAATGTACCCCAGTTAAGGGTACCATCCTGGGCAGAAAAAGAGAAGAGCACGGCATCTAAAAATCCCGCGTTTTCGGCCTGGTGGCTGGAATTATCAAAAGTAAGTGACGATTCAGGATCTGAGGATCCAACAACGTAGATCGTCTCTTGGTCGGGAGATAAGGTTATTGCCGCGATTCCAGGTGAATCAATCTCATCGGAAATGTAGGTGTACCAAATTGGAAACCCGTTTTCGTCGTATTTTGCTAAGAAACTCGATGCTTCGGGGTTTAAGTTGTTTTCTTGGAAAACCCCTGTTGTACCTAAATCCGTGCTTTGAGTTCCGCCCACGATAAAGATCTCACCTTGATTATTGGAAACAAGATCACTAATGTTGTCAAGGTCTCCATTACCTCCGACGAGTGTACTCCATATCAAATTATTCTCTCCATCGAATTTAGCCATCCAGCCTTTTCCGTCTCCTGAAAATTCGTCGTTGTGGGCGTTTTCTAGAGGAAAATCAGAGGATTGGGTATATCCCCCTAGAATGAAATCCCCATTTGGCAAAATGTCTACTGCAGTGATGAAATCGATATCACTTCCCCCGATGTAGGAGGAGTAGATCAGGTCACCACCGGCATCAATCCTACCGAAAAATGCCTCAAAATCCCCGGCTGAAAAGCTTTGAAATGAATTTCCTTCCAATGGTAAATTTGAGGAATTCGTGGTTGCACTGAATAAGTAATTATCTTGTGTGGAATCAAATAAAAGATCCGATACTGCATCGAACTCGTTTCCTCCGAGAAGACCGTAGTGGGTAATTTCTTGATCGCTTTGGGCAAATACTGAACCTAACGTTCCTAAAGCAATTAGAGTAATAACTAGTTCCTTCATCGTCTGAACATATTTGGCAGAATTAGAATCCAACACCGACTCAAAATAAGGATTTTCTCAGATAAAAGACGTAAGCAGGAGGGTTGATTTTGGCGGGGAGCCGAATGGATTCAGGAAAAAAAGCCATAGCGAAAAACACTATGGCAATCTAAAACCGTTGTATAAAATGACCTTACCTCAATACGCTAAGCTTCTTAACTACCTGGCTTGATTCCGTTTTGTATTGAATCAAGTAAACGCCTTCGGGAAGGTTTGCCACGCTTATTTCCAAAAGATTCTTGCCGGAGAAAGTGTCTGTAATAAGTTGATCTACAACCTTTCCATCAATCGAGAAAACGGTGACACTCGCCTGACTTCCCGTTCCTTCGAATTCCAAGATTACACGATCGGATGTCGGATTGGGAAATAGATTGAATTCGGGGACCTCATTCTCGTTTACGGAAAGCGTCTGCTCACTCCACCTTGCGGTAAACTCCTGGTGAAAGAGATTGGCAATCGTCGCGTCGTGGATGATCAAGGTGTTTTCATCGTTAACCGACTCGGCCGAAGCGGTCCAGTTGTGCGAACCCGTAATCACCATCGGGTCCGAATCTGGTTGGCTGTGGTCGATGATGGCATATTTGTGGTGAAGCTGTCCGAATCCTACATGGCCTAAAACATTGATTCCTTCATTCTGCAAAAACTCAAAGTCTGATCCCGTTCCCGTAGTGGTTTCCACCAAACCTCTCGGCTGCACGAAGATGTTGGCCTCTGTGGCAATCGCTTCCGATAGAATATTGTTGGTGATCAACAAAAGGGCAAACTCCAAGTCGTAATCGGTGGTTTGGATTGCTTCTTCGATTGCAGTTGTCGTTCCGTCACTCGGGGAAAAGTAAAGCTCGACATTCTTACCGCCGATAATAAATTTCTCAGGGGTGTTACGGAGTTTGAGTTCGCCAAAGCGCGAATTCTCAAGATCGGGTTGTGGATCCGAAGTCCCCCACATTTCTTCAAACTCAATGGTAAACGCCCGAGCCAAGGCTTGGTCTTGAATGATGATCAAGTTGTTGGGATCATCAAAGAGGTTGTTCGTGGTGAAGTTGGTCGAACCGGTTACCACCACCGCGCTGTCGACGTTTTCGCGGTCGATTACAATGAATTTATTGTGCATCCCGCTGCTCGTAGAGTTCTCTCTCTCCAAAACGGGAATGGCATCATCGAGACTCGCCAAAGCGAGGTTGGCGTTTTGCCCTTCAGCGATATAACGAATTGTTACACCGCGGTCGAGGGCGTTGTTCAATGCCTGGGTAATCGTTCCGCTGTTGATGTTGTAAGCCGCCACATCGATGGTATGCATGGCACGGTCGATATTGGCAATGATGGTGTCGTCAGTTGCACTGAAGAGACTAATGGCATCAACCCCCGTCGAAACGGAATTGTCAACCGATCGATTGAAATAGACCTCAATTTCTCCCGATGAAAGCGAAACGGTGCTAAAGGTCCCTCTGGCTGCCGCCGTATCATCTCCCGCCACCGAATACACCCGACAGAAATAAGGCGTTCCGGGCTCAAGTCCCGAAAGGCTGATTTGGTGATCTACGACCGCTTCGTCAACGGTAATTGTTTCGCCAAAATCGGGGGTAGTGCCGTATTCAACTTCACTGGTTGAAGCTACATCGGTGGTCCAACTCAACGTAAAACTTGTGGTTGTCAGGTCGGTTTGCTCAACTTCGGATCCAAAGTTTACCGCGTTTTCAGAGATGAAGTCATCCATGGTCCTCGGCAGAAGCTGATAACCTTCATCGGGATCGTTAAAGCTGAATTGGGAAAGAACTCCCGTCATTTGAATCAATCCCAAAGGAATCAATTCTCCGATTAGAGGAGAGCCGTTTCGCACATAGATTACACCCGTCTCACCTGAGGCGGTAAAGCTGTACGTCGAGCTTGAGAAGGAGGCTCCTCCATCGGCGAAGACGGCATCCACAACTTCAACGAGCATGCCTTCAAATGTCTCATCAAATTGATCGGGAGTCAGCGGAAAAGGCTGTGGCAGTGGATTTCCTGCGCTCTCCAAAGTCAACGAGCTAATGCTCGGCCCAACTTCCAGAAGACTGGCGAATTCCGTCAACTCTCCCGTCACGGTAATTTCATCTCCTTGCTGAGGTTCAAAAGGGAGGTCATCCCAATCAAATCCGGGGTAAATGGCAATTCCCGCTGTTTCATCCTGGATGTATCTAATACTTCCCAGTTCGGCTCCGTTGGTGACGATACCCGTGACCGTCACTGTTTGTCCCAAACTGAAATTGTTTCTCGCATCGGCGATGTCATCCTGAGCAACGCTCAAGAAAGGCGTAATCGCCAGAAAGAAAATTCCAATTGACCTTTTCACTAAATTTTTCATCTACACAAATTATAAAGTCGCTTTCAAAGAAATGCTGAATGTTCTCGGTAGCCCGAAATAGACAGAAGCGGAGTTGGCATCAAAAGCTTGTGTTGCAGCTTGAGTTCCCTCACCACTTAAATAATTTGCCGTAACCAGAGCATCTCCTTCGTTATTAGAGGCATCTGCAATATATCTTACATCAAATAAATTTTCGATAACCAGGTTCAAATCCAATGAAACTTTGCTGAAATCGAATCTATATCCCGCGAAGATCGATGTTAGACCATATCCCGGAATTTTCCATGATTGTCGACCTTCATTTCCATCCGTAAGAAAAAGTGGATCGAAGTTAGAATAGTGTTTATCGAAGTAGATATATCTTCCTTTTACGTAAGCATTCTTAATAAAATCGTACTGAAGGGATAAACCCGCCTGAGTCTGAGGAGCGTCGCCTACGAAAACTCCTTTCGCATCGAAAGAAACTTCAACCAATTCATCCGTTGGCCGATTATTTTCGGCTACTTCGAATATTGGTCTTCCTTGTGGGTCAAAAAAGTTGACTGTCTTTGCGCTGTTCCATCTCCAGTCGCCCAATGATGCAAAACCATCTAGGGTGAGCTTATCCGTAAGCACATATTTAAAGCTCAACTCTACCCCCATATGAATTGCGTCCATTTCATTTAGATTGGACTGCACAAAAATCCCTCTGTCGGGTAGGAAAACTCCGAAACCACTTTCGACCGGTCGATTCTCCCAATAGGTGTAGTAACCATTCACATTTATCGAAAAGTTATAAGTACGATAGCCATAGCCGAGTTCTACCGAACTGATATTCTCATTTTTAACATTGATAAAAAACTGGTTGTAGCGACCCAATTCAACAACATTCCTAAATCGTGGAGTTCTGCTGATGTAGCCCGCATTGATAAATACGGTGTGTTTTTCTTCTATGCTGCGACTTGCACCGGCTTTCACCGTAAAACCGGGAATATTTTTCCATGGAACTTCAGATACTTGTGATTCAGAATCAAAGTACCTTATTTCTCTTGCACCGACGATACTTGTCGTTCCATCAGGTGCATATTCATTTTCATTATTTAAAGGGTTCGTAACAAAAGTGGTGTCTCCAACTGTAGTAAATGATGCTGGTGCTCCACCCTGGGTGTTGGCTGCTACTAAAAGATCGGTTCCGTTCCAAAACCCTACATCATCATATGCCAGGGCATTAGGAAACCGTTCCCCGTCGATTATTATATCACGGCGATTAAAGTAGTCGAATCGCTTATAACCGGTGATCACTCCTGACAAATTGACGAATGCTCTCCAGTTTTCGTTGTCATTGTACTTCAATTCTGTAAAAAATGCCCCCCAACGCATCAAATTATCATTGTAGAACTGGATTTTATCACCTTCTCTAGACACATTATTCACGGCTCCGAAAGGTCTATCAAACGGGAATTCATCCGTCGGAGGAACATAATAGTCCCCACCGAGAAGGTTATTTACTTCTCGATATTGTTCAGACTGGTAAGTTCTAAAGTCGAGGCCTCCTGCAAAGGTCAGTCTTTCGCTGATGGTCCAGTCAACCGTCGATAACCAACCCCACCAGTAGTGGTTGTCAAATGTTTTTCTGAGAATTACAGAACTTTTTAATTCCGTAAGAGATATAGTTGGATCAATTGGAAGTAACCCGAAGACGTTCGGTTGGGTGTTGATATTATAATCAGTTTGAAAATCAACTTGAAGGTTTTCATCGTAGTCGCCATATCCAAGGGTAGGTACTCTGCTGGTTTGTCCTCCTCTCCCGAAACTATAATACACCACATTGGATAAATAAAGATTCTCGTTTATGGTCCAAAAGTCACGAACCGAAAAGATGGGCTTGTGATAGTTTCTCACTCGTTCATTCTGAATATTGCCATTCAGTATTCCCCAGTGATTGTTGTACCGAAAACCCCTTGAAATAACACCCGCCGTATCGATAAAGTCATTTTCTGAAGCAATATCGAAGAACTCGCCTTCTGCCCATCCGTACTGTTCATTCAATGCGGATAATTGCTCTTCAAGTGCAGGTCTTTCTGCCGATTGTGCATACTGAAGACTTTGATAAATTACGTTGTAACTCGATAGCTGATTATACAATTCGTCATCTCCTTGAAACAATCCCGCAGCATAATCTTTATCATAAGTAGCAATTTTCTGTCTATCCTGTCTAACGCCATATTCAACCGGCGAGCCCAATGCACTCACTGATACTATGTGTCGGCCAAATTCTTTTTGAACCTTACCATAGTAAAAGTACTCTTCACGATATTGTTGCTCAGAAAATCCATCTCCTTTTCGGAACGAACCTGCTAAAGAGAATCCCCATCCATTTTTTAAGCGTCCCGAATTGTAGCCGAATGATGTTCTCAAAGTATTAAATGAGCCATAGTCCTGTCTCAGGAATACACTTTCTTCATTTTCAATGCTCTTAGTAATAAAGTTGATGGTTCCTCCAATTGCGGGAATTGCCAATCTGGAAGAGGTCATACCTCGTTGCACTTGCATATTCGCCAATACACCATCAATACCAAAGGTATTTGCCCAGAAGACGTTTCCGTTGTCCATGTTGTTAATCGGAATTCCATCAATCATTACCGTGATATTGCGATCTTGAAATCCCCTGATCGCAACACGAGCGCCACCATCGGGGCCACCCGTCGGAGAGACATATACACCAGGCGTTGTATTTAGCAACAAGGGTAAGTCGTTCGCCCCCAGTTCTTGCTTGATTTGTTTTGGAGTAATGTTTGAAAACGCTACGGGGGTTTCTTCTTCAATTGCTAAGTCGGCAACTACCTCTACTTCTCTCAAAGTAGTGGTTGAAAGGGAAAAGTTGATTTGGGCAAACTTTTTGTCTACGGTTACTTTTTGAGTTAATTGTTCGTATCCCACATAGCTCACCTTAAAATCGTAGACTCCATAGGGTAATTCCAAGGTGTATTTACCATCGATATCGGTGATAACACCGTTTCCTTCGGAGTACACCACCGCGGCACCAATCAGCGTTTCTCCTGTACTTTTATCGCTGATTACACCGTTTATTGTTCCTGTATCTTGGGCATTTATAGAAAATACCGAAACTGCCCAAATGGCAAGGAGTAGAAATCGTTTCAAAATGGTCGGGGATTAAACGATCGGACCCACTGCCTCAGAGACAGCGGGTCCGAATAATTTGCAAATTACTGTTTGATGAATCGAGTCGAGAACCCGATTGAACCGCTCATTAGAACATTTACCAAGTAGTTTCCTGCAGGTAAATTGTCAAATGTGAGTTCTGCTGATTTTTCGTTAATCAATTTCACTTCGACAGAAATCAAGCGACCATTCATATCGAATACCTCAACTCCGGTGATCGCTTTGTTTGCATTAACGGTCATTGGTGTTGACCCAACCAGTGGGTTAGGGTAAATTTGAACGTCAATGGGCTCACGGTCAGAACTGCTCAAAGGGAAACAAGCACAGTCGTGAATTCCCAAGTTGGTCCATACATTTGTTCCAAGGGTATCCCACTCAGCCAGAGGTAGAAATTCCACAGGAGGTAATGTCACACCGGCTGTGATGTCGAATTTTCTAACCATTGTTTGATTGTCAGTGATAAACGTGCCATCAGGTGCAGACCAAGCAATTCCAGGATCTTCTCCCGGTTTACCGAAAATGTCCAGAACCAAACCACTTCCGATGTTATAGTCTATTAGCACCAACGCATCGTTCCCGTTCATGTAAGTTGGAGCAGGATAAGGATTGTCAAGCTGGTCTGCCAAGGCTTGTAACTCGGGATCGCAAGCAGGTGAAATAAATCCACCTAAGTCAATATCTTCGGTTTGTCCATTCGCTACCACCCATGTTCCATAGGCCTCAATCGTACCTGCTAAAATCGTTTGGTCGCTCATACCTCCTTGCCCATTCGACCATCTCTCAAGAATGTATCCGTTTAAGTCAAT
Organism: uncultured Cryomorphaceae bacterium; assembly: GCA_964635965.1. Classification (GTDB taxonomy): domain Bacteria; phylum Bacteroidota; class Bacteroidia; order Flavobacteriales_D; family Cryomorphaceae; genus JAKVAV01. The sequence goes on along the minus strand of CAZWQX010000073.1, from coordinate 4,738 downwards.
GGGTTCAGATGTAGGATTGTACAACTCGTAAGCTTTGTTGTTACCTGTCCCTACGGTATACTCTGAAATAAAAATTTTGTCACACTGTGCATTTGTGCTCAGTGCAGTCATAATCACAACTGTTAGGAGTAAAAGTCTTCTCATAATTCACAATGTTAGTTTCGGGACCAAAAATAACGATTTGTTCAGGTCTCCCGCGCTTTTCAGGTTTGTTGTGGAAAAGATTTAATCTTCGCTTAATGTAAAATCCCTCAATTAGCTTTCAACAGGTGGGCGTTAGATTCTGAAAGTCTTTAATGACGGGCCTTACACAAAGGGAGTATCTTTGTTCCCAACAATGGGCAGTCTGTTCAAATACTGGTGGCTATCAGGGGTTTTTCTCTTGCTTCTTAATTCTTCTTTTGCCGGAAGGAATGAGGGAATAAGTGTGGAGTATCAGTGTATTGGCGGTAATGACTATGAAATCACGGTGAATCTTTTTCGAGACTGTGCTGAGTTCACCACAACCCTTCCCAACCTTGACGTATATTTTACTTCGTCTTGTCAAACAATAGGCTTCGTTGATATCAACCTGGATCAAAGTCTTGAGGTGTCGCAGCTCTGCCCTGATTCATTGCCTTCGAGCAGCTGTAACGGGGGCTCACTTCCGGGAGTTAATCTCACCGTTTATCGTGGAGTTGTAAACCTCCCTCCTTGCACGGATTGGCAAATAATCGTGGCCGAGCAAAATCGGGCTGATGTATTAAATCTTTCAGACCCTTCTAACGACAGTCGTATACATGTAGAGGCATTTCTGAATAATGTAGATGCGCCATGCAACTCTTCACCTCAGCTTGGTTTATTAAACCTTCCTTTTGTTTGTGAGGACTTCGACTTCTTTTACAATTTGTCTTTTTCCGATCCTGATGGTGACAGTTTGAGTTATGCCTTGGTTCCTGCTCTGACTTCGACACAAGCCGACATGCCCAACTCGATGACCTATGAACCCGGCTTCACTCCTTCAGAACCCATTCCAGGTATTGACTTCAATTCGTCTACGGGACAAATGAATATTAATGCACCTGATCAGGGTAAGTTCACTGTGGTTGTTGAGGTACAAGAATACCGAGACGGGATCCTGATTGGGGTCATTCACTTTGATTTCAATGTGATTGTAATTGAATGCGCCGTGCCACCCCCCACACCCTTGCCTGGAACGCTCGATCATATAAGTGGCGGTGGGTATCCATTGAATGATAACACCATAGGGATTTGTCCCGGAGATGACTTTTGCCTCGAACTTGATTTTTCCTCAACTGACCCTAGCGTAGCCCTTACTTTGTCGGCGAATATTGCAGATCAATTTCCTGGCTCTACGTTCTCACAAACAGGATTAAATCCGGCAACCATTGAATTTTGTGGCTCTGTACCCGATGATTTCTCTGGAGGTGATTTTGTGGTCTCCGCTATCGATGATTTTTGTTCAATATATGGGCAAGCATTTTTTGCAATTCAACTTGTTCCGCGGGAGCCAATCGAAGTAATGGAGGATGACACTGTCTGCTCGGGAACTCCGCTTGAATTAGCCGCTTTTAATGATACTTCTTACTCTTGGTTTGATATGCAGGGAAACCAGATACCCGTCGGACCGGGATTTTCTTGCAATCCCTGTCAGAATCCAATAGTTGTGGTTGATACAACTACCGCATTCGCTGTTCAAGGGGCCTACATTCAAAGTAGTTGCAGTTCTCGCGATACGGTTGTCGTGACCATTCCGTTGGATCTTGATGTAGAAGTAGTCCCTGAGACATGCTTGGAAAATGACGGGATAATTGATATCGAAATTCTCACGGGTTCAGGTGACTATACCGTTTTGTGGGACGATTCCCCGACGAGTGATCTTTTAAGGTCAGATTTGAACGAAGGTGTTTATACGGTGACGATTACCGACAACTTATTCGGATGCTCCAAAACGAGATCGTTTTTGGTCGAAAATCTCATCTCACCAATCGCGAATGCAGGTTTAGATGATTTTGCCTGTGGTACTGAATATGAATTGGGAGCAATTCCAAGTTTCGGAGTTTCGACATGGACGTCCAATTCCCCTGAAATTCAGTTTAGCGATGACTCATCTCCAAATACAACTGTATCGACAACACTAGCCGGTGATTATGAGTTGATTTGGACAGAGGATGATGGGAATTTTTGTTTGGATAGCGACACGGTTATCATTTCTTTTTTTGACGCCCCGGTTTCCTCAATTATTGCTGAAGATTCGATATGTGGTTTAGACACAGAGCTTGAAGCAATCGCCATAAACGGTGTGGGAAGTTGGGAGTCAAATCCGGGCACTGCAATTCAGAGTATTGGCAATGACATATTTCAGGTAGAAGCCAATGTGCAAGGGTTTTATGAAATGGTTTTTTTGGTCGAGAATGGGCCTTGTTCGGATAGAGATACTGCAGCAGTTTATTTTATCGACCAACCCATTTCTGATGCAGGAAGTGATTTTGTTGTCTGCGGAAACTCTGCTCAGCTCAGTGCATCTCCATCCTCAGGTATTGGTGAATGGACATACCCAATTGAGATTACACCGCAAGGGCCAACAGATTCACCCTCTCTTACCATCGAAGCAACAGCTTTTGGTTTTTATGATATTGTTTGGGAAGAAGTTAATCAAGGGTATTGCATAGACTCAGATACCATTGAGGTTGGTTTTGTTGAGCAACCCCAAATTAATCAATTGGCCGATGAGACTTTCTGTGGGAATCTCGGAGTACTGCTTTTTGATATAGAGGCGATTGATGTTATCTGGAACCCTGAATCGGGAATGGAAATAATCGACCAGGACATTGCCTCCATCCAATTGGGCGGAGCAGAGGGCGAGTATTTTTTAGGTGTGGTTGCCGACAATGGATTTGGCTGCTCGGCGGTTGATCTAGTTGAAATCACCTTTTTTGATCAGCCCGTTTTATCGGATTTTGAAACGGATTCGATCTGTGGATTTGATCACCAGGTAGAAATCAATTCGGAGGGATTTGATATTGCTTGGACAGCGGATGATCTCATTCTCTCAAACGCCAATACCGAAATGGTCGATGTCACGGCTCCTGATGAAGGTGAATACACACTGATGTTGACTTCGTCAAATGGTGGAGGTCTCTGCGCAGATTCTACAACTTATCTGCTTTCGTTTTTTGAGGAACCGACTTTAATCCTCGAAGAAGATTTTGCGACTTGTGGCCTCACAGTGGAGATAGAAGCAACCGATGTTTATGGTGAACTATCCTGGTCAAGCGATGACATCGAAGGAGTCTTCTCTGATCCCGAAACAATTCAGACTGAATACACCTCCTCAGGCTTTGGAGAGGATCAACTTTTCGCCCTTGTTATAAATGGTCCATGCCAGGCTTCGGATTCCTTAAGTATTGAATTTCAGCCTCCACCTGAAATTTTCAATTCAAATATTGCTTGTACCGGAATTGATGCGACTTTCCAAATTGAGTTTATGGCCGTGGGAGATGCGGGAGATGGATTCTCTGTTTCCGGCTTAAGCGGAAGTTTTTCAGGTGACAACTTTCTTTCGGATTCTATTCCTTCGGGTGAAAATGTCACCTTAGTTCTGAGTAACGGGACCGTGTGCGATGGAGACACGTTGGAGACTTCGTTTGAATGTCCCGTTATTTCTTTTGCGGGCAGCCTACCTCCTGATACGATTAGAATTTGTGGAAATGATACGGTTGTTGTTTCTCAGGACGTAGTGGCTAATTTGGATGGGAATGACGCACTTAGTTTTGCCTTACACGACTTGCCCGGAGTGGTTTTGGGAAATGTTTTTGCTTGGTCCGATTCAGGTGAGATTTCATTTGTTTCCGGATTGGAGTTAAACACCGTTTATTATGTTTCTCCAGTCGTAGGAAATGCAACAGATTCGGGAATCGATTTGGAGCACCCACAAGTTTCCGTTGGGGCAGGTCAGCCTGTTATTTTCTTACCAACTCCTTCTGCTAACACGGACTTCTCTGTGATCACCTGCCCGACCGAAGAAATCTTAGTGCCTCTGGAATTCACGGGTAATCTGCCACAAGCGTTCACTTATTCTTTTGGCGGAGAAATTAATACGGTTCAAGTAGACGAATCTTTTGTCGAATTAGCCGTAAGCGACTCCGGATTGTTCCTGCCTTTATTAACGGCTTCGGCTTATTGCACCGGGATAGTAACGGGTCAGGCATTCATCGAGTTTTTACCCGAGCCTGAATTAAGTCTTTCATGGGATGCTGAGTTTTGTAGCGGAGATTCCGCGGTAATTACCATTCAACCCCTCGGCGAAAGCCCTTTTCAATTTTCATTTCTAAGTGAAGGAGTCTCGTCAGGTATAACCTCTCTGGGTGATACGGCTTTGGTGGTAAACACAGGAGGAGGATTTTCAATTGCCGAGTTTTCTGATCAAAATTGTACGCTGGAAGAACAATTTGATTTTGACATCATCCAACATTCTCTTCCCGAAGTGGATGCCGGACAAGATTCTACGCTTTGTGATGGCGATCAGATTCAAATTGGAATGAATCAAGTCCCCGGTGTATTTTATCAATGGTCTTATAACGAGGGTTTATCTGAAATGAACTCCTCCACAACACTGTTTTCGGCCAGTAACGAATCATACTACCCACAAGAAATTGATCTTGTGCTGACGGCTACAGACATTAACTGTTTAGATCGTGATACGGTTCTGATTACGGTATACCCATTACCTGAACTA
>CAZWQX010000072.1:0-19236 GCA_964635965.1 uncultured Cryomorphaceae bacterium | reverse complement strand
CTCAGATAATCCGATCTCGTATGTTCCTGAACCCCCGATTCCGAAGTTGGCTCCTGAATCAGAAAAGTCTCCAAGTGGAATTGCAATTTCAAGTCCTGCAGAACCGAAGCTCTCCTGAGCATTTGCCGTGTTAAATGTAAACGAGGCGGTGGCTACAAGGGCCAAAACAAACAATAGTTTTTTCATGGTTTTAATTTTTTGTTTCGCGGCGAAGGTATAAATCGGAACCAATTCGAAAACTGATTTCTGTCATAATTTTGCCCGATTAATCGTTAGTTATCGGGATTTCAAGTACTTAAAAATGCTATGAAAAATGTTAAAATCCGTATAGAGGATTTATCAAAAAAGCCGCGATGAAAATCGCGGCTTTTGGTCATTTTGTTAATTGCTAAGGATTTAAACCCCTTGTTGCTTGCGAATTAAATTCAGTGCCGATCCTGCTTTGAACCACTCTATTTGATTTTCATTGTAGGTGTGGTTTGTCATGATTGTATCACTTGATCCGTCAGCGTGCTCCACCAACAAAGTAATGGGTTTATTAGGAGCAAATTGATCAAGATCCATGGTTGTGATGGTATCGTCCTCCTGGATTTTATCGTAGTCGCTTTCATTGGCGAAAGTAAGTCCTAACATCCCTTGCTTCTTGAGGTTCGTTTCGTGAATTCTGGCAAAAGACTTAACCAAAACTATACGCACACCTAAATGACGCGGCTGCATAGCAGCATGTTCCCTGGAAGATCCCTCTCCGTAGTTCTGGTCTCCAACAACGATTGAAGGAATTCCCTCAGCTTTGTAGTGACGTGCGGTGTCAGGAACAGGACCATATTCTCCTGTAGCTTGATTTTTGACACTATCAGTCTCCTTATTAAATGCGTTCACCGCACCCGTTAAGGTATTGTTCGAGATGTTGTCAAGGTGTCCTCGAAATCTCAACCAAGGACCTGCCATTGAGATATGATCGGTGGTGCACTTTCCAAAAGCTTTAATCAGGAGCTTCATGCCCTTTATGTTTTCTCCATCCCAAGGCGCGAATGGCGATAATAACTGAAGTCGCTTTGATTCATCATTAACGATGACATCAATTGAACTTCCATCAGCCGCGGGTTCTTTATAACCGGCGTCCTCTACATCAAATCCTTTTGGAGGTAATTCGAAACCAGAAGGCTCGGCCAATTTCACTTCCTCTCCTTGATCATTCACCAATGTGTCGGTAATTGGGTTGAAAGTTAAATCTCCTGAAATGGCAATAGCGGCTACCATCTCGGGCGAAGCAACGAAGGCATGGGTATTTGGGTTACCGTCTGCTCTTTTCGAAAAGTTTCGGTTGAACGAGTGAATAATCGAGTTTTTCTCTCCTTTTTCAGCTCCTGCTCTTGCCCACTGACCAATACAAGGACCACAAGCATTGGTGAAAATCTTGGCTCCAAGCTTTTCGAAAGTATCAATGAAGCCATCTCTTTCAATGGTAAAGCGCACTTGTTCAGAACCAGGGTTAATACCAAATTCTGCCTTGGGTCTTAGTCCCTTAGCCAATGCATCTTCGGCTATGGAGCAAGCTCTGGAAATGTCTTCGTAAGAAGAATTCGTGCATGATCCGATCAAGCCCCATTCAATTTTGGTTGGCCAATCAGTAGTGGCTGCCTTTTCTTTCATTTCTGAAACAGGGGTAGCCAAGTCTGGAGTAAAAGGTCCATTAAGATGTGGTGAAAGGGTAGAAAGATCTATTTCGATTACTTGATCAAAGTACTGCTCGGGGTTTGCATAAACCTCAGCGTCACCAGTCAAATGCTCTTTAATTCCGTTTGCCAATTCGGCAACTTCTTCTCTTCCCGTGGCTTTTAGATAACGCTCCATTGAGTCGTCGTATCCGAAAGTTGAAGTCGTCGCACCAATCTCGGCACCCATATTACAAATGGTTCCCTTTCCCGTGCATGAAAGGTTTTCAGCTCCTTCTCCGAAGTATTCCAAAATACATCCCGTTCCTCCTTTTACCGTGAGGATTCCGGCAACTTTCAGGATAACGTCTTTTGGAGCTGTCCAGCCATTAAGACGCCCGGTGAGTTTTACACCGATTAATTTTGGGAATTTCAATTCCCAAGGCATTCCGGCCATTACGTCCACGGCATCTGCTCCTCCAACTCCAACGGCTACCATACCTAATCCTCCAGCGTTCACAGTGTGCGAGTCGGTTCCGATCATCATTCCTCCAGGGAAGGCATAGTTTTCCAAAACAACTTGGTGGATGATTCCTGCTCCCGGTTTCCAAAAACCTATTCCATATTTACTGGAAACTGATTCAAGGAAGTTGAATACCTCTGAGCTTGTGTTGATGGCATTTTGTAAATCGGCAGAAGCCCCAATTTTTGCCTGGATTAAGTGATCACAGTGAACGGTTGAAGGGACGGCTGTTTTCTTTTTACCTGCTTGCATAAATTGCAATAAGGCCATTTGTGCAGTGGCATCTTGCATTGCCACTCGATCCGGTGCAAAATCCACATAAGATTTTCCTCTTGAGAAAACCTCGCTTGGCTCGCCTTCAGTGAGGTGAGTATAAAGAATTTTCTCGGTGAGTGTAAGTGGTTTGTTAAGTAGTTTTCTGGTAGCGGCTACACGTTCCGGAAATTTCGCATAAACGCTTTTGATCATTTCTAAATCAAACATAGGTGGTGTGTTGTGTTCTTTTCGAAAGTGGCGCGAATTTATCAAATTATGATGAGCGGTAGAAGCATTGATAGCCCGATTTGTACTTTTATCCCATCTATTCAGATTGCCCTTTATTTTCATGAAAGGTTTTCATCTAGAAAATGTAAAAGTTGCTTTAAGGTCGATTCGAGGTCAGGCGCTACGGACTACTCTTACAGCTTTGATAATTGCCGTAGGTATCATGGCTCTGGTTGGGATTTTAACTGCAATCGATGCCTTACAGTCCAAAATTGAGAGTGATTTTTCGCGCATGGGTTCTAATACCTTTAACATAAGATCCAACGCGGGCAATATTTCCGGAAGGAGAGGAGGAAAGAGAAAAATTAGCAACACCCAAATTACGTACCAGCAAGCCACTGAATTTTTAGATCGGTACGATTTTCCAGCTGTTACCTCAGCTTCTGCCATGGTAAGTTTTACTGCAACCTTGAAGTACCGATCAAATGAAACCAATCCGAACGTGCAAGTGATTGCAGGTACGGATGGCTACCTGAAAACTGCTGGGTATAAACTGGAGGTAGGTCGAAACTTTTCGACAAATGAAATAGAACAGGGAGCATCTGTGGCAATTATTGGAAAGGACATCGAGTCTAAACTCTTTAAGGACGGTTTGATTTACCCATTGGGCCAGAGCATTTTCGTAGGAGCCAAGCGGTTCATCGTTATTGGGATATTGGAGAGCAAAGGGAATAGTATAGGTTTTAGTGGTGATAATCAAGTGATTATTCCTTTGAATAATGCCAAGCTGAATTTTAGTGGCTCCAAGACAAATTATGTAATTAATGTGCAGACGGGCAGGGCAGAAGAGCTTGAGACGGCTAAGGTTGCGGCGATCTCGCTTATGAGAAATATAAGGGGTGACAGACCTGGTGAAGACAATTCTTTCGGTATCACGAAAAGCGACAGTTTGGCTAATCTGGTTCTGGACCAAATTGGAATTATCGCCGTAATTGCTACTTTGATCGGTGCAATCACTTTACTGGGAGCTGCAATTGGACTGATGAACATTATGTTGGTCTCTGTTACAGAGCGAACGCGTGAAATCGGTGTTAGAAAATCCATAGGAGCTAGTGCAGGAACCATTAGAAACCAGTTTTTGGTAGAGGCAATTGTGATTGGACAAATTGGTGGGGCACTCGGGATTATTCTTGGCATTGCCGCGGGAAATACCATTTCTTTTTTCATAGAAAGTGACTTTGTTATTCCTTGGCTTTGGATCATTGGCGGCGTTATTCTCTGTTTCTTGGTAGGCCTGATTAGCGGATATTATCCTGCGAAAAAGGCGGCTAGTCTCGACCCTATTGATGCACTTCGATATGAGTAGAGAAAATGAGAATTGACGAAGGTATAAATCACATTCTCAGTGCAGATTCTGACTTTAAAGAGGTATTTGAAAGGGCAGGAAATATGCAATTGCCGCTTCCGCAGGAACCTTTTGAATCTTTAGTGGAGAGCATTGTTTCACAGCAGCTTTCTACAAAAGCCGCCGCTACCATCATGGGCAGGGTTAGATTGACTTTAGAAAACGAAATCAAGCCTCTGAAAATTCTGTCAACTTCACCTGAGCAGTTGAGGTCAGCTGGCTTATCAAGACAGAAATCTTCATACTTATACGCTCTGGCCGAAGCTTTTAATGACAGTCCCGAAGATTATCAAGATTTATTTGATCTCAGCGATGAAGTAGTGATCGAACGTCTCACTCAAATAAAAGGAATCGGTGTTTGGACAGCCCAGATGTTTTTGATGTTCACCTTATTGCGAGAAGATGTCTTTCCTATTGGTGATTTAGGTATTCGTCGTGGTATGGAGTTGTTCCTTTATGGTGGTGAGAAACAAGATCACCATATCTTGATTCAACGGGCTGAAGTTTGGGCTCCTTTTCGCAGTGTGGCTTCCTTGGCGCTTTGGAAGGCTCAAGACTAGGACCTGCTCCAAATCTCAGTTAAATTGGAGGCCCTATTTTCGTTTGCATTCCAAAAAAGGATAATTCGCTCTTCAACAGTTGGAGAATCAATAGAAAACAGGCATTTTTGAGAATATCAATCCAATCCTCATGAAAACAACCTTAACTTCATTATTCCTTTGTATCGCTGCTTTGGTATTCGGCCAGAATATCATCATGGTGGATAATAACCCTTCTGCCGCAGCCGACTATAGCAATCTTCAAGATGCCATTAACGCTTCTGAGCCCGGAGATTTTATTTATGTCATTCCTTCAGGGACTTCATATGGTAGTGTGTCAGTTTCTTCAGAAGTCAATCTTCGCGGGATGGGACATCTTCCTATTGGTTCCAATGGCGTTCCCAGTGAGCTTAGCACGCTAACATTCAATAATGGTTGCGGCAATTCAACCGTTTCTGGATTTCGCATCATAAATAATATCAGCGGGTTCACCAATACGGCAGGCTTCAATGATAACGTAGTAATCTCAAACTGCATAATGACCTACATGACTGTCGGAGGAAATAATTGGACCATCGAAGGGAACGTAATCAATTGTAGTCAGCCTAACGTTTATGGGATCGGTAGCAATGGATGGTCTAATACAACCATACATCACAATATCATCAGATATATTAGCGACCTCAGCTCGTTTGCTGCTCTCCATGACTTTGATAATACCACACTGGAATTCAATAACATTTATATTCTTGATACGGGAAGATTGACGAGTCAAGCTCAAAGTCTTCAATTCACAAATTCCGTTATTCTCACTCTAACGGAAGCTGATGGTTTGGTCAATTTCAGTTCTTCATCACTTTCTTTCCAAAACTGCCTTACCTATAATTACAATGGTTTTTCAATTGCGGGTTTACCGGGAGAAAACAATCTTTTCGATTCCGATCCTGAGTTTACCAATCTACAGGGCGGAAGTCCATTATTTAGTTATTCAAACAATTATTTTCCCGCAGATGGGTCACCACTTTTGGATGCTGCAACAGACGGAGACAACATTGGAGTTTACAACGATACGTACAATTTCGATCAGCGAGGTCATGCAGCAGATCTTCCGTATTTGACCAATATGACGGTGCTTACTCCGGGTGTGACCCAAGGAGGCAATTTAGAAGTTGAATTTTCTGCATTTGGCAACTAATAGGGCAGTCATGGATACCAAAAAGTTTGTTTTAACTGCCTTCTGTGCTTTAGTGTCAATATTCTTGGTTGCACAGAATACCATTGTAGAAGCTGAGTATTATATCGGTGAAGATCCCGGATTTGGTAACGCCACTCCAATCGATATTTCGAGCGGCGCGGATATTTCTGAGGACTTCACTGCATCTCTGGACGACATTGATCCTGGATTTCAGTTTGCTTACGTTCGGGTAAAAGATGAGAACGACGTATGGAGTATTCCGGTTAAGGTTCCTTTTCGTGTAGCGAAAACTGAAATCGATGAAGTAGTATATGCCGAATCGTATTTGAACACGGACCCTGGTTTTGGCAATGCGGAGGAGATTGATATCGACCAGGGTGAGACCGTTGAAGATCAGTTTTCTTCAAGTACGGAGTTGTTGGATCCAGGTCGACACGATGTATACATAAGGGTGCAAGATTCAGAAGGAAACTGGAGTATTCCCGCAAGACGATCATTTATAGTAAATGATGAATTGCCGCTTGATGTGGTTGCTGCTGAATACTTCATAGACGAGGATCCCGGAATAGGATCGGCGACACCTACAGATGTTACAAATCCGGATCACTTTATCGAAGAAATGTTTTCGACAATAGTGCCTAACGATCTTCCTTTTGGAGACCACTTTCTTTTTTTGAGAGTTCAGAATGAAGAACTCACTTGGTCCATTAGAGGGGTAAGACCGTTTACCGTGGGCAATCTTTCAACTGAGGATAACGAGCTTATTAGCACAACTGAAGTTTTTCCAATTCCCTCTTCGGACTTTGTCAATGTTAAGAATGACTTTCACACCATTACCGGAGTTAGGTTGATAGATATGTCGGGAAAGACTGTGGATGGTCTGATTATGGATGGAGGAAAAATAGATTTAAGACACCTCTCAAAAGGAGTTTATTTGCTAAGAGTAGATACCGAAGCTGGAGCCGTCAATCGAAAAATCATCTTGGAATAGAACCCTATACTTCCGATATCAGAGGCTGTGGTTTGTTTAAGAACAACCCGTGAATCTGGCTTAGGTCATCTTCTACATATTTCTTCTGTACTGTCCACCTACTTCAAACAATGCATTGGTAATCTGACCTAAGGAGCAGATTTTTGTAGCCTCCATTAAGGCTTCGAAGAGGTTTTCGTTTTTCAGTGCCGCGTCTTGAACTTCTTTGAGCGCTTCCAGTCCGCGTTCGGCAGTTCTTTCGTGCAGCCTATCTCTGGTCTGAATCTGAGCTTCTTTTTCTTCAGTAGTCGCACGAATTACCTCTCCTGGTGTCAAGGTAGGAGATCCTGACTTGCTTAAGAAGGTATTTACGCCGATTAATGGCAATTCCCCGGTATGTTTCAATGTTTCGTAGTAAAGACTCTCCTCCTGAATTTGACTGCGCTGATACATTGTCTCCATCGCTCCCAGAACTCCTCCTCTTTCGGTTATTCGATCAAACTCGGTCAAAACTGCCTCTTCCACTAAATCGGTAAGCTCTTCGATGATAAAGGAGCCTTGGATCGGGTTTTCGTTTTTGGTGAGGCCTAATTCTTTGTTGATGATCAATTGAATGGCGATCGCCCTTCTCACGGATTCTTCGGTAGGGGTAGTAATGGCTTCATCGTAAGCATTGGTATGAAGGGAATTACAGTTGTCATAAATCGCATAAAGGGCTTGAAGGGTGGTTCGGATATCGTTGAAGTCGATCTCCTGCGCGTGAAGTGATCTACCGGAAGTTTGGATGTGGTATTTCAACATCTGTGCCCTGGCATTTGCTCCGTATTTCTCTTTTAGCGCTTTGGACCAAATCCTCCTCGCCACTCTTCCAATTACGGCATACTCCGGATCAATTCCATTGCTAAAAAAGAATGATAGGTTGGGACCAAAGGCATTGATATCCATACCTCGGCTGAGGTAGTATTCTACGTAGGTGAAACCATTTGCTAAGGTAAAGGCTAACTGAGTGATAGGGTTAGCACCGGCTTCGGCAATGTGGTATCCCGAAATAGAAACGCTGTAGAAGTTCCTGATTTTTTTGTCGATGAAGTACTGCTGTACGTCACCCATTAATCTTAAAGCAAATTCGGTAGAGAAAATACACGTATTTTGAGCTTGATCCTCTTTGAGAATATCAGCTTGCACCGTTCCGCGTACGACAGCTAATGTTTTCGCTTTGATATCAGCGTAAATATTCGGTGGAAGTACTTCATCTCCTGTGACCCCTAAAAGCATCAATCCTAATCCGTTATTGGTTTCAGGAAGATCTCCCCGATAGGTAGGCCTGTCGACACCAAGTTTTTTGTACTTATCTGCTATTTTCTTTTCAACCTCTTTTTCCAGTCCATTCTCTTTTATGTGAATCTCGCATTGCTGGTCAATCGCAGCGTTCATGAAGAACCCAAGTAGCATTGGGGCAGGGCCGTTTATGGTCATACTCACCGAAGTCGTCGGATCGCAAAGATTGAATCCCGAATAGAGCTTTTTCGCATCATCAAGACAGCAAATACTTACTCCCGAATTCCCGATTTTCCCATAAATGTCGGGACGATGGTCCGGATCATTTCCATAAAGTGTAACGGAGTCAAATGCCGTGCTTAATCTTGCCGCGGGCATTCCCACACTCACATAGTGAAAACGTCGATTTGTCCGTTCGGGCCCGCCTTCTCCCGCAAACATCCTGGTTGGATCTTCACCAACCCGTTTAAATGGATAAATTCCTGCAGTAAACGGAAAAGATCCAGGTACATTCTCCTGAAGCGTCCATCTTAAAATATCTCCCCAACTTCGGTACTTTGGAGTAACAACTTTGGGGATTTTTGAGTGGGAGAGGGATTCTGTATGAGTTGGTACCCGTATTTCTTTATCGCGGACTTTGAAGACAAATTCTTCCGCTTTGTAGCTATTCTTGAGATCTTGCCATCCGACTATCGTATCCCAGTTATGAGGATCAAGGTCTTTCTTGATCGTTTCGAACCTTTCATCCAGTTGTTTAACTAGATCATCAGCATCATCTTTCGAGCTTTCTCCTTTGAGCTTATCAGGCCCACCCATGAGCAATAAGGATTGAGCCAAACTGTAGAGCTTGTCGGCGGTTTCTGCTTGTTGGCTTGCTTTTGTGTCATAGGCCCTGTTATTCTCAGAAATTTCAGAGAGATAACGTGTTCTGTTGGGTGGGATGATGTAAATCTTTTCTGACATCTCACTTGAAACGCCAAAATTCGTTTCAAAATCCGCATGCGTCTCTGAATTGATTTTCATCATCACCGAACGATACAAGGCATTCATCCCGGGATCGTTGAACTGTGAGGCTATGGTACCGTGAACAGGCAAGTCCTCATCTTTTGCTTCCCAGAGTTGATGGTTTCTTTTGTACTGTTTCTTTACATCGCGAAGTGCATCAAGTGCTCCTCTCTTATCGAATTTATTGATGGCAATGAGATCAGCAAAATCCAACATATCAATTTTCTCGAGCTGGGTAGCTGCTCCGTATTCGGGGGTCATAACATAAAGTGAAACATCGCTATGATCAAGAATCTCGGTATCGCTTTGGCCAATCCCCGAGGTTTCCAGAATTATGAAATCAAATTTCGCAGCCTTCAGAATAGAGAGTGCATCAGCCACGTGTTTACTCAATGCCAAATTGCTCTGACGAGTAGCCAAAGACCTCATGTAAATTCTCGGATTATTCACCGAATTCATGCGGATTCGGTCTCCGAGGAGTGCGCCGCCGGTCTTTCGTTTTGAAGGATCGACTGACACGATAGCCAAGGTTTTGTCTTCGAAATCAATCAGAAAACGACGAATCAATTCGTCTACTAGTGATGATTTCCCAGCTCCTCCCGTCCCGGTAATTCCGAGAATCGGAGTATCAATTTCTTTAGCCAGATCACGGATGCGTTGCAGCTCTTCCCGGAACGATTCCGGGTGATTTTCTGCAGCGGAAATGATTCTGGCAATGGCACCTTTGTCTTTTTTATCGATGACTTTTACTTCACCGTTCAAGTGCTGACCTGTTGGAAAATCAGCCTTTTCCACCATGTCATTTATCATTCCCTGAAGGCCCATTTTTCGGCCATCATCCGGGTGATAAATTCGGGAAATTCCATAATTGTGAAGTTCAGTAATCTCTTCGGGAAGTATAGTTCCTCCGCCTCCTCCAAATATCTTTATATGACCCGCTCCTTTCTCATTTAGCAGGTCAAACATGTATTTGAAATACTCCATATGACCACCTTGATAGGATGTCATGGCAATCGCTTGGGCATCCTCCTGAATGGCCGTATTCACTACTTCTTCAACACTTCGATCATGTCCCAGATGGATTACCTCACAGCCTGTGGATTGAATAATTCGACGCATCAAATTAATTGCCGCATCGTGGCCGTCGAAGAGAGAAGCCGCAGTGACAATTCTGACTTTGTTTTTCGGCTTGTAAGGAGCGATGGTTTCCATAATATTTCGAGTTGGTGGTACCGAACCTCAGGTTCAGACCGCAAAAATACAAAGAAGGATTGACCTTGTCAGTACTTGTAATGCATATGAACAAAGGCAATATGAAACGAGCAGGTCATACTGGACGTGTATTGAAAGAGGTCAAAAAAAAGAGGTGAACCACGAATGGCTCACCTCTATATAGCACATAAACAAAGAATTATCTAGTGATCATGAATTTTTCAGTCACCACTTCAGTGCTCGAAGTATATCTCATCAAGTAAATTCCTTCAGGAAGGTTTGATCCGTTAAATTCGAATCTCATTTCCTGATTTGCTGAAACAGCACCAGAATAAACTTGCTCGACTAGTCTACCGCTCAAGTCATAAACTTCAACCAATCCTTGATCATTATTCTCAGTGGTATTGATTGAAATAAATGTTACACCTGTACTTGGGTTTGGATATGCCTCAACTGAAGTAGAAGGCTCATCCTGAAGGAAGTTCAAGTATAGGAACGGCTGGTATGGTGTCCATGGACCTCCAATTGGAGGATTAAGAGAACAACCACATCTTACTCTCCACTCGTAAGTTGTTCCGCTATCTAGGAATGAACCTGGAATGAAGAATGAAGAAAGGTCATTCTCGATAACTTGTACGGTCTCAGAACCTACACCTGGTAGACGGATTTGAACCTGGCAACCTAGCGAACCAATGATAGGATCCCAAGTCAAAAGAACACCTGGGTTCTGGTTAGCAAAGCTCTGACCTGTAACTTCCGGGTAAGGAAGCTCACATGGAGTTTCTCCACCAGTGCCATCACCAAAGGCTACATCATCCCATAGGTAGATTTCTTCAGGACCGTTTTCAAGTCCGAAGTTGAAGAACATTACCACTTTACCGTATTCTTGGTTGAGGTCAATTGGAGGAGCACCAACAACTGGGGTAGCAAAGTCGAAAACGATAGTTTCCCACTCACCTGACGTTGAAGTAAGCGTTTCAGTTTCTGAGAAGATACCTCCGTTAGAGTTGTTTTCAACTTTCATTCTAACAGGAACACCTGGAGCCGGAGACCAAACTCTTACGTTCATTTTTAATTCTCCATCCGCAAAAGGAATAGCTTCAGTCATACCTTGAGTTGGAACAACAGTACCTGCAAATAGAAGAGCATTAGCCGTTCTGATTGATTGAACAACATTGTTTCCTGCGTCTTCAGGGTCAGGAATGATAGAAGAAGCATTTCCTCCGAAGTCTCCAAGACCAAGAGTTACATCCATTTCATCAAATGTCAATGGCAATGCAATCGGTGTAAATCCACCTACGCCTGGAGCGAATTGTACGTCATCCCAGTAGTAGATCTCTTCAGGACCATTCTCCAAACCAAAGTTGAAGAAGATTGAAGCAAGATTGTAATCTTGGTTCAAGTCCAATCCACCTGCGATTGCTTGGGTGAAGTCAAATTCAAGCGTTTGCCAGCCGTTTGCAACAGTAGAGAGTACTTCTGTCTCTACGAAAATACCTGGATTTCCAACTTGCTCTACTTTCAATCTTACCGGAGTTCCTGCAGCAGGAGTCCACACTCTTACAGACATTCCTGTATTGTCAAAGTCGAAAGGAATTGGATTTTCAAATCCCAAAGGTTGACCAACAGTAGTTCCAGCGAATACCAGTGCATTTGCCGTTCTGATTGATTGTACAACTGTGTTTCCTGCATCTTCGGGATCGGCCACTAGAGAAGAAGCATTTCCACCAAAGTCGGTTAATCCGTAGTCAGCCGTGGCGTCTTCAAAATCGATTGGAAGGTCGATTTGAGGGGGGGCTTCACCTTCAACCAAACGGATGTCATCTACATACCAGGTAAAGTTGGCAGTTCCATCTCCAACTACTCCGTTATCGAAAATGAAGATGATCTTAGAATAAGATTCTGCATCATTGATTCCATTGTAATCAAATGATAATTCTTCCCACTCGTTAGCTACGGTAGAAACCGCGGTCTGCTCGAAGAAAATTCCAGGATTGCCTGCATTTTCTACTTTCAACAAGCAAGTTGCTCCAACTCTTGGAG
This sequence comes from uncultured Cryomorphaceae bacterium, assembly GCA_964635965.1. GTDB lineage: Bacteria > Bacteroidota > Bacteroidia > Flavobacteriales_D > Cryomorphaceae > JAKVAV01. The sequence goes on along the minus strand of CAZWQX010000072.1, from coordinate 6,928 downwards.
ACCATACATTTACTCTGAACTCTTTATTGACAGAGAAATCAATTGGAGCAGGTAATTCCAAAAGGCTTCCTGCAAATGGCTCTCCTACGTCTTTAAGAAATTCAGCAACAGTAGCACTCGTATTAATTCCGCTCTGATCAGGATTTGGTATCACAGATGCTATGCTACCAGGACCACCGCCGTTACCACCAAAATTGATGAAAGTGTAGTCAACATTGGAATTTTCAAAATCAATTGGGAGTTCCAATGGATCAGGAGCAACTACTCCGCAATCTTCTCCTACTGTGTAGGTCAAATACTCACCTGTAGAGGCTCCACCTGCGTAAGCGAATTTGATTCGGCAAGTGAATGTTTCTCCATCCGTGAATCCAGGGAAATCAAAACTTACGATTTGATCACTTGGACCAGGGAATGAGGGAGGAGATTCGGCAAAGTCTGGGTTCAATGTTTGAGCAAACCCTACCAAACCTACTTGAGCATCAAGTAATTCGAAAGTAGCGGTTACAACATCACCACTAGTTGTGAAGCTGTAGTTGTATCCGTTCACGAAGGGGGTACCTCCGTCCACGGGATCATTCGCTGTAAGCGTCCCCGAGCACTCTGTGTTTTGTGCAATTGCCGGGGCAATTGTAAAAATCAGCAACAAGGCTGAAAAGAAATGTTTAATTGTCATAATAATTGGTTTTTGACGTTTAAAAAAATTGGAAAATTGGGTTGTTTGATTCATTGGCATCTCGAATTTTAATTACCGTTCGGGGAGATTTTTTAATTTTTTTATTGGTTATAAGTAAGGCCATGTCCCAGTGGATAGAGCACTTCCATTTCGTCCATCGGATTTTCCGAATCGATATTGAATTCTTTTGGCCAGGTAAAAGATAGTTTGCCGCGAAATCCATCCTTGCCAAATAATACTTTTCCAATTGCTTGTCCTTCTGATCCTGGAAGCCATGCAGAAACAAAAGCTTTTGATTGTTCCAGTTCTTCATTTATCAGGAGTGGCCTACCTCCAACGAAAACGGCCACAACGGGAATTCCTTTGTCCGCAATTGACTTCATCAGAGCTAAGTCTTCAGGGTGAAGTTCACTTAACTTTACCGAACGTCCATAAGGATATAGAACTTTCATCAGGCCGTTGATACGTTCCTGAGTTTTACCTATTACTTCGTCGGTTCGGCGAATATCACCCATGCCTTCGGCATATGGTCTTTCTCCAATAACAACAATGGCAGCATCATGTAAAGAAGGATCGGCAGATTGTCCATGAACGTCTAATTCGGCCTTCGGACACATTCTCTTAATACCTGCCCAAATTGAAGTAGCACCCGGAACCGTTCCATGTAAAGAACGAGCTCCCTCCGAATGATAATCAGGTTCCCAAGATGCATCGGGCTCTTGACCCTCGCTAGTCATTCCTTGCCAGGCAATGGTGAATCCACCTGATTGATGACCAACATCTGCTGCATTTTTACCGGCTACCAGAACTCTCTTTTCAGTATCCAAGGGAAGAATGTCGTCTTCATTTTTTAGAAGAACCAAAGACTTTCTTACTGCTTCTTCCGCAACTTTTCTGTGCGCTCGAGATCCGAATGTTTTTGAATTGCTCCATTTTCTTTCGGCTGGTCTGGGACGTTCCCATAGTCCATATGCCATTTTAACCCTTAGGATTCGGAAAACGGCATCGTCAATTCTTTCCATTGAGATTGTACCGGTATTCACACCAACTTTTGCAGCCTCGATGAATTCTCTCCATTGTGCAGAGACCATAAACATATCCACACCTGAATTGATTCCTTGGACCACACACTTGGAGTATTCAGGATTCAAGTAGTCTATTCCATCCCAATCAGAGATTACAAAGCCTGAAAATCCCATCCTGCCTTTGAGAACTTCAGTTACCAAAAAGTGATGGCCATGACATTTGAATCCATTCCAGCTATTGAATGAAACCATGGCCGTTAAAACACCTGCTTTCAAAGACTTGTAATAGGGACGTATATGAATATCATGAAGTTCTTTTTCGTCACAAGTGGTTTCACCTTGATCTACTCCAAATAAAGTACCACCATCACCTACCCAATGCTTTACGCAAGCAATGACTCCATCCTCTTCTAAACTATTTTGAAGACCTTTTACCATTGCAGCGCCAAGTTCTTCAACAATGGCAGGATCTTCCGAATAACTCTCATAAGTTCTTCCCCAGCACATGTTGCGGGCTACGGCTAACGTCGGAGCAAAGGTCCATTCGACCCCTGTTGCAAGAATTTCTTTGGCAGTTATTTTACCGATTTTCTGCATTAACCTCGAATCTCTCGTTGCCCCGAGTCCAATGTTGTGAGGGAACACTACCGCACCTTTAACATTGTTGTGACCATGTATGGCGTCAACTCCATAGAGCAAAGGAATTGCCAAATGATGTTCATCTTCGCGCATTGAAGCTTCCCAATACGCGTCATTCATTTCAACCCAATCCTCGGGTCTGTTCTGTCCAGGGGCTGATCCACCTCCACTCAACACGGAACCAATGTGGTGGTCAAATACCTCTTGAGGATTAATAGCCATTCTCTCCGTTTGAACCATCTGACCAATTTTCTGCTCGATGGTCATCCTGTCCATTATCTCCAATACTCGATCGTTTATTTGACTGAGTCGGTCTTTATGCATCCTTTTTAATTGTGTTGTTTCGCGGGTTGTCATGAGTAGTTAGGTAATAGTCTTTTTCGTATCCACCAAGAGTAATGCGGAATAACCCTTCCTCAACGACAGATTTGTTGTCTGTATTGATGAATGAGAAATCTTCTTTATCGAGCTTGAACGTGATCGTCTCTGAATTTCCAGGTTCAAGAGAGATTTTTTCAAAGCCTCGCAATCTTTTTATTTTAGGTACCACAGAAGCAGTTAGGTCAGAAACAAACAGCAGAGCGGTCTCGGAGCCTTCTCGATCCCCGGTGTTCTTAATCTCAATTTTTACCTCCAACGTTTCATCCATGTGAATCGTATCAGCACTTAATTCCGGTACGGAGTATTCAAATTGAGTATAGCTCAAACCATGACCAAACTCGAATTGTGGATCATATCCTTCGAATCCAAACTCGCCGTCACGGATGTCTGCTTTCACATGGTCATAGGACCAAATGGAACCAGAATGTTTCGGGTAAGTATAAGGAAGCTTACCAGAGGGATTTATATTGCCCAAGAGGGCATCACTGATGGCTCTTCCGCCTTCATTTCCAGGTAAATATGCGGTGAGAATTGCTCCTGAAAGTGGTTCAATTTCTTTTATTAGTCTCGGGCGAGCTTCGATAAGAACCAAGGTTATCGGCTTGCCTGTTTTTGCCAGTTTTTTAACCAATTCAAGTTGGACATCCGGAAATGCCAATTCATCTGTATCACTTGGTTTTTCCGTTGCAGGAATTTCGCCTAAACAGACAATTATATGATCTGCTCCGCTCGCTAGTTGAACTGCTTTTGAAGTATTGACGTCTTCGTCGAAAGTCGTCCCTTCCGCAAAGAGTACATTTTTCTTTCCCAGTGCATCTTGGAAAGCGTTGAGAACGGTTTTCTTTTCGCGATCATTGAAAGTCGTGTCTACTCCTCTCCACGTTCGTGACCACGCTCCGTTCAAGTAATTGATCGAATTAGCCGCAACTCCTGTAATCAGCACCTTTTTTCCTTCTTTGATCGGAAGCTGTTCATTTTCGTTTTTGAGAAGGGTAATTGATTCAACGGCAGCGTTATAATTGGCTTCGGTATGTGTGCTAGAGGCAAATTCGGGATATAAATCAGAAGATGTTTGCGTATTCTCAAATAACCCTAATTTGTATTTTACTTTTAGAATTCTTCTCACGGCATCATCTACTCGGGAAATCGGTACTTCACCATCATTTACCAGATCAATCAAGTGATCTGCGAAACTGGCATCATAGGGTTCCATGCACATGTCTAATCCGGCATTCACTGACAACTTCACGGCTTCGCGTTCATCAACCGCAATTTGGTGCATAATTACCAGATTGTCAATATCATTCCAGTCAGAAATCACTAATCCGTCGAATCCAAGTTCATTTTTGAGAAGATCAGTGAGTAAAAACTTAGAAGCATGACAGGGAATCCCGTTTACCGCGTTAGAGCTGACCATGATCGAAAGGGCCCCTGCCTCCACTGCTCGCTTAAAAGGTGGTAGGTAATCTTCTCTAAGATTTCTTTCAGGCAGATAAACTGGGGAACGATCTTTTCCGTTGTGTGTGGCACCATAGCCCAGAAAGTGTTTCAAGCAGGCCAGCGTGGAGTATGGTGATTCAAGTGAATCCAACCCACCACCTCTAAGCATGGCCAATGATAATTCTGAGGCCAAGTAAGAATCCTCTCCAAATGTTTCAAAAATTCTACCCCAAAGGGGCTCTTTGGAGACATCCAATACGGGCCCATAATTCCAGGGAATGCCTGAAGCACGCATTTCGTATGAAGTAATTCTTCCTACCTCACTAACAATTTTGGGATTAAAGGTTGCGGCCAACCCAATTTGATGCGGGAACATGGTTGATCCGGCAGTATAATTGGCACCATGAACTGCGTCAATCCCATATAAAACTGGAATGTTCAAGCGGGTATTCTCTTGTACATATTTGTGAATAAGATCGATGTTCAATCTCCACTCATCAGTTGGAAAAGGATATGTACCTAGGTTTTGAAAGGATCCTACGCCATGCTCTTTGATGTAGAGCCTCATTTTTGCAGTATCCAGAATTACCGTATCTCTGCGGTCCCAGAATTCGCCTTCAGCTAGAGTCATTAAGCTGAGATTCGTCATTTGACCGGCCTTTTCTTCAAGTGTCATCAATGCCAGCAAAGAGTCGGCAAACACATCCGCTCGATCACCTTTCGTACTTTTTGATAAAGAAGGTCCTTCTGCGCATCCCACAAGGACGACACCAAATACCAACCCTATGTAAGTACACTTACTCAACTGTTTTTCTTTGGTAAACTCTTACGTAGTCAACGACCATTTTTTGTGATTCTACTGATTCATCCATTCCCATGAGGCCACCCCATCCACCGCCCATGGCAAGGTTTAGAATCAAAGCTTGAGGTTTAGAAAACGGCCATGACAGCTCACTGGAATTATCATCATATCGAAAGTAGATTTCATCATCTACGTATGCTTCAATGTATTCCGAGGTCCAGATAACTCCATATGTATGGAAATCATCTTCCATGCTTTTTACGTTAATAATTCCCGTTGGCTGATTTCCCAATTTGAAATAATAAGCACCGCAATGGGCGCTTGCATGAGCAATTCCGTTTCCGGTTTCATTATCCATCTCGTAACCAACGCTTTCAAGGATATCAATTTCACCGCAGTATGGCCATGATTTTTCATCCACGTATTCATCTCCCAGAGTCCAACCTGCAGCCCAGTTTCCTTTTTCTGCAGGAACTTTCGCTCGAAATTCAATCTTGCCGTAGACAAATGCCGATTTTCCGCGAGTGGTCAGCCTGGCAGATGTCCAAGGAGAGCCCATGTCGTTTTTGTGAGCTTCGATGATTAAATTCCCATCTTCAAGTCGGGCGTTTTCAGATCTGGCAACAGTGTAATATTGAAGCTCGCCATTTCCCCATCCCCAATCTCCTACATCATAAACCCACTTGCTCGTATCCGGAAGTCCTGAGCCGTCAAATTCATCTGACCAAACCAATTCCCAATCATCACCTTCCATGTTTTGGGTGTAGGTTTCAGGAGTTACTTGGTGTTTCCGAATAAGCTCAAAGGTCAGTTTCGAGATTTCTGCAGGTCCCGTAGCATGGACTTTGATCTTATGGTTGCCCTCTCTCATTGGGCTTCCATCACGATGGACAACTTCGATTTCCTCGGTCATCGGAACCGCAATATTGCTCGTGATATTGTAGGTTCTTCCGTCTACATTGTCCACATGATCTTCTACCCAAACTTGAGTGCTATCGCTTTTGGTATTAACCGAAAAGGTGACCCTGTAACGACCCGTTTCGGGCATTTCTACAGAATAGGCCGCCCAACCGGCGTTGGCGAAGGAAATTCCCTCGGAAGAAGCTGTAACTCCTTCACTTAAAGAATCACTTACATTCATTTCCAGCGATACCTCATTTGACGTGTCGGGCTTAGATTCTGCCTTGGCTTCCGCCTGAGACGTTGGTTCAGGCTGTTGGCAGGCACAGAGAAATCCTGTTGCCAGGACGACGAAAAGATATTTGGTTTTCCTACTAATCATGTTTTACGAGAATTGCTTCGAGTTCTTCCAGAGATTTTCCTTTGGTTTCCGGGACTTTAAGAGCAATAAATATGACACCCAGTAACGCGAAAACGCCATAAATTGCGAAGGTCATGGAACTTCCGATCGTTGATAATTCCCATGGAAATACGAATTGCACACCTGCACTGATTGCAGAGTTCACGAAACCCACAAATGAGATGGCTACCCCCCGAATTTTCAATGGGAATAATTCTGAGAATAATACCCACATTACAGGCCCAAGAGAGATGGCAAAACAAGCCACGAAGCCAAGAATTCCGATCAAAATCAACTTCGGATCCATAGAAATTGCTGCAGTAATTACTTCTGACTCAAATTCTTTGGCTTTAACGCTCCCTAAAATTTCCCGAACGGCGTCTTTGTAATGAACGTCATTTGCAAAATCTTGCCCTACTAACGGCGCCAACTGCTGCTGCACCTCAGTGTCACTAATCATTTCGAGTTTTTCTTGGGTAAGTGAATAGGAAGCAGTACTAAAACCATAAGCCAGAAGCCCCATGAAAACCGCTATTCCACTTACACCGACTAACAAGAGAGGTTTTCGCCCCAATTTGTCGATGAGTAGCATGGCCAAAATTGTAAATACCAAATTCGTCAATCCAACCAAAATGGCTTGGATAAAAGAAGCGTCTGTCCCGATTCCA
>CAZWQX010000071.1:0-19299 GCA_964635965.1 uncultured Cryomorphaceae bacterium | reverse complement strand
CAGATGTTGGATCCCTCAGTGAAAATTGAATCCAACCCCGATTTCAAATACGCAGTTTTCGAATAAAAAAAAGCGCTCTTTCGAGCGCTTTTAAACCTGCAAGGAAAATTTTGAAACCAATGCAATCGTGTGATTGCGTATTAAAGACGAGGGTATTTTTAAAGGTTGCCACTAAAAAGAAAAAAGCGTCCCGTAGAACGCTTTTAAACCTGCAAGATAAATTTGAAACCATGAGCAATCGAGTGATTGCACTTAAAAGACGTTTGAATTTTAGCGGGTTGCTTTAATTTTTTGGATTTGAAAATTTATATCCGACGCCACGCACAGAATGGAAATATAAAGGCTGGCGGGAATCCTTTTCGAAATGCTTTCTAAAAGCAAGAATATAATTATCAATTGTCCGAGTGGTCGGGTATACATCGTAGCCCCATACCGTATCTAGGATCTCCTCGCGCGACACTACCCTTCCTTCGTTCTCAATTAAGTATTTGAGCAGATTAATCTCCTTTTTTGATACATTCTTAATCTCTCCACCCGCATTTTCAACTTGAAAGCTTGAAAAGTAGATGGTATTTCCTCCAAAGCTATACTTATCAATATCAGCACTATCCAACGAAGAACGATCTGAACGCTTTATCAGATTCTTCACACGCAAAAGGAGTTCCTCCAAATTAAATGGTTTGGTGAGGTAGTCATCTCCACCTGCCTTTAAGCCTTCAATTCTGTCCGAACCCGTTGCCTTTGCACTGACAAAGATTATTGGAATTTGCTGATTTCTTGTGCGAAGCGTCTTACAAACCGTGATTCCATCAATCTTGGGTAGCATAATATCTAAAATACAAAGATCGAATCTGGCTCCTTCGGCCAAATCCAAGGCTTCCTTACCATCTTCTGCGGTGGAAACATCATAATCTTCAAGCTCCAAATTCATCTTCACCATTTCGGCAAGACTCTCTTCATCCTCAACCAGGAGTATTCGCTTTTTCTTATTGGCTTCGCTCATATTATTTGAAAACCGAAAGGGTAAAGTACTTGTTTTACCTACACTATCTTTGCGCAAAAATAGTAAGGTGGATAAGACGGAACTACTGAAAAGAGCAAATCAACTGGGGAAAAACAACCTTATAGAAGAACTGGGCATAGAATTCGTTGACATTGGGGATGACTTTATAAAGGCTACCATGCCCGTTACTCCCAAGGTGCATCAACCGATGGGATTACTTCACGGCGGCGCTACGGCCGCTTTGGCCGAATCGCTGGGAAGCTGCGGAAGTTTTCTATTAATGCACGAAGGCGGTAAAGGAGTAGTAGGAATAGAAATTAACGCAAATCATCTAAGGAGCACCGAGGAAGGAATAGTAACTGCTGAAGGTAAACTCTTACATAAAGGAAGACGAACCCATGTTTGGGATATCCGCGTATCAAATGAAGAAGGTAAGATGTTATCCATATGTCGGTTGACAAATATGATATTGGACTAGTGACAGTCGAAGAAGAAATTCATCAATTAGCAAAGAAAAAACTGGAAAACGGAGAGTCTTTTCTACTCTATTCGTTACCTAATAATGAGGCACATTTGGCTGGTCTTCATGACGAAGCTGCCATTTTTCCACTGCGTAAATGGGATGATCTTAGCTCGCTCGATTTCAACGATCTGCCCAATGAAGCAAAATCGGTTAAAGACTTTCCAAAAGAGACCAATTACCGTGATTATTCAGTGTGGTTTAAATCCTTCCAACAAGCCTTCTCAAATTCGAGGTTGCGCAAAGCAATATTATCAACTGTGCTTATTGAGTCACGTCCGCAGTCATTCGATGCAATAGAATTCTTCGAAAGGTTAAGAACGACATATCCAAAGGCATTTGTCTACCTGATAAACCATCCCACTGAAGGGTTATGGTGCGGAGCCACACCCGAACTTCTCCTGGAGAAAAAAGGTAATCGCTATCAAACGGTTGCGCTGGCGGGTAGTCAACCTCTGAAAGATGACCAGAACTATTCTTGGAAGGGAAAAGAAATTCACGAGCAAGAGACTGTATCAGAACACATTAGGGATATTCTTTCAGGTCTACAGATAAAAAACCTGGAAGAATCAGAGCCATATAGTATCGAAGCAGGTAAAGTGGTCCATCTCAAAACAGACTTCACCTTCGATTTTGAAGGAGATCCAATTAAACTAGCGGATAAACTTCATCCGACTCCTGCAATAGCGGGATTGCCCGTCAAAGATTCAATGGAACTTATTAATGAGGTTGAACGACATGACCGAGGATTATACACGGGATATCTGGGGATCTCTACCGAGGACTACACCGCTCTATTCGTTAATTTGAGGTGTATGAGAATTGGAGATTCGGAGTTAGCTCTTTATGTAGGTGGAGGTATTACCTCAGAGAGCAAGCTTGAAGACGAATGGAATGAAACGAGGTTAAAGGCTCAAACCTTATTAAATTTGATAAACCGATCGAATTGATACTTTCCGATAAAAGAGGAGTACAAACACTAATTTTTGCCGCACATCGGTTCGGAGTGAAGCATGTGATAATTTCTCCCGGATCGCGAAATGCGCCGATAACCATTTCATTTAACAGATCAGGATTATTCACTTGCCACAGTATTCCTGATGAAAGGTCAGCTGCATTTTATGGTTTAGGTATTGCTTTGCAAACGCAAGAACCGGTGGCGATTGTTTGTACCAGTGGCTCGGCTGCTGCCAACTATCTATCTGCCATTACAGAGGCTTTTTACAATAGAGTCCCTCTCATTGCAATTACGGCTGACCGTCCCTTGAGTTGGACAGATCAAGGTAATGGCCAAACCATTCGTCAAGAAAGGATTTTTGAGAACCACATCAAATTTGGATTCTCGATGATTACAGAGCCCAGGAATGAAGAAGAGGAATGGCAGAATAGACGGAGGCTATCTCAAGCTTTTAATACGGCCTTGCATCTAAATCCTGGCCCCGTACACATAAACGTGCCGCTTTTTGAGCCTCTCTACAAGACAGAAGAAGTAGCTGATCTACCTCAAACTCGATTCTACGACAGCGAGATCTTCAATTTTCCAATTGAAGCCAAAGCAGCCAAAGAACTTGGAGGAATCGTAGCGAATGAAAAGCGAGTTATGATTCTCGTAGGTCAGCATCGTTACGACAAAGATTTGGTCAATTTATTAGAGGATTGGTCAGAATTACCGAATGTGGTGGTACTAACGGAGACCACAGGAAATATCCCAATAAAAAATGCAATCGATACTATCGACAGGATTATTATGCCGCTTGATCGATTAAATAGAAACAAGGATTACATGCCCACTGTGCTTATTACCTTGGGTGGGTTTGTGATCTCAAAGCGTTTGAAAAGCCTTTTAAGGGAAAATAAGCCCGCTGAACATTGGCACATTCACCCTTTTGAAAGCGGTTTAGATACGTACATGAGCCTAACTCGAGAAGTTCACGTGGAACCAATCGAATTTCTAGCGGAAGCTCTTAAATCCGTAAAGAAGGGTATACATTCAGACTACTCCGAAAATTGGCAGAGCTTGAAAGAAGTTGCTCTCGAAGGGCATTCAAAGTTCCTGGAATCCTCTCCCTATTCTGATTTTAAGGTCTTCTCGGTGATTGACGAATTTATCAGTGATCAAGCTAATTTCGACCTACACTTATCCAACAGTACACCGATTCGATATATTCAATTACTTGGACTTAGAGAGAATATCACCTACCACTGCAACCGAGGAACCAGCGGTATAGACGGCTGCACAAGTACGGCAGCCGGATGGGCCAAGGCGAATCCGGATAAACCCGTCCTTCTGATCACGGGAGACATGTCATTCGTTTATGACTCCAATGGCCTGTGGAACAGCAAGCTACCTCAAAACCTGAAAATTATAGTTATCAATAACCAAGGCGGTGGAATTTTCAGAATAATTGAAGGTTCAGATTCTGAGGAAGAAATGGAGAAATTTTTCGAGGCTTATCACCCCGCGAATATTGAAAGAATTGCAATGGCTTTTGACTTGATGCATTTTCGCTCAGACAACGAAGAAATGCTAAGGGAAATAATGCCTCGATTTCTTGCCGGTAATGGATCTGCAGTTTTAGAAGTAGTTACTCCTTCGAAGGTGAATGACGAAATTTTAATGAAATATTTTCAAAAAATTGCAGAGACCATTTCAGAAAAACTAGTTCGGGTCGTCTGATCTTTACTGCTGCTTTTCCATCCAGGCTAAGGCCTCAAAAACATCATTAAACACCCTTGTTGGTCGCTGAGGTTTGAAGTGCCTCAGATAAAAGGTAGTGGCAATTTTATGTGCGAAGGTGCTTATGAGAATAGCATCGGCTTTAGAAAATCTCTGATCGTTATACGCCATGTATTCGTAGACCCCCTCGGCCAAAGAAGAACCATAACCAAGCTCTATTAAGACGGGTCTCAGCTCCCCTTGATTTTTTTCCTTGATGTAAGAGTGAACCTGACTGATGTCATCAAGAGTAACCTGCTCACCTTCATTTAATTTCATGTAGTAAAACCCCCTATCGTCTGGATAGAATTTGAAAGAGGAGGTTATGAGTTTGTGAGCATTAGCCATTCTATCCAAAATTAGGACAGATACGGGCCCTACTTTCACTGTGCTTAAGTGAATACTCACATTGTGCTTTTCATATCGAGATGGGTTATGTTTTTATCACGTTGAACCCTGCACCCACAACGGGTGTTATTTCAATGGCTTTTTCGACATTTGCCCTCCATGACAAAAACAACTGCTTGGATCAGAGCATTCCGACTGCGAACACTTCCCTTGTCATTTTCAAGTGTTATCCTGGGAAGTCTTATGGCGCTTTACTATGATTCCTTTGACCCTGCCATTCTCATCGGGGCTCTGGCTACCACCCTTTTCTTACAGGTTCTGAGCAATTTAGCAAACGACTACGGCGACTTTGTCAATGGCGTTGACAATGAATCACGTATTGGCCCTGAAAGAAGCGTCCAAAGCGGAATTATTCGTGCTTCTGAGATGAAAACGGCCATTATCCTTTTTACCATTTTATCACTGGCTTCAGGCATTTGGTTGTTATCAAGTGCCATTAGGAATATTGGTTTTGAAGGTGTCAGTATTTTCTTTGTTCTGGGCCTTTTAGCCATTGGCGCTGCAATCAAATATACCGTGGGTAAAAACCCTTATGGATATCAGGGATTGGGCGATGTAGCGGTATTCATCTTTTTTGGAATTACTGGAGTAGCAGGAACCTTGTATTTGCATACGGCGCAAGTATCGCCAATTGACCTTTTACCTGCCGTTTCGATTGGTGCCTTATCTACGGGTGTATTGAATCTTAACAATATGCGCGATCACGATAATGACAGAGAATCAGGCAAGCGTTCTTTAGTTGTGATGATGGGAGTTCGTGTTGCCAGGTATTATCATCTCGTTTTGCTAGGCATCTCTATGATTGCCGCGCTTTCTTACACTTTTTTGAATTACCAAAGTCCGTATCAGTTATTGTTTTTGATCACTACTCCGATGTTGATCAGGAATGGGCTTATTGTGTGGAGGTCAGAATCGAGCTCGTCAATTGACGGCGAACTCAAGAAGCTGGCAATTACAACACTCGTTTTTGCCCTGACATTGGGTATCGGACTTCTTTTCTAATGAAAAAAGCTACCCTTCATAAACACACCCTAATCTTTCGAGAACCTGGAGGAACGAGCAGAGGAATTCTAACTTCTAAACCTTGTCCAATTATCGAGCTAAATGAGTCGGGTAAAAAGGGTTTTGGCGAGGTAAGCTTATTGCCTGGTCTGTCTAATGATGATAATCCTGAAATCGATTCAAAAATCAGTCAAATCCTTTCGGACTGGGAGAGCGAAAAGGACCTGCCCGATTTGTCGAGATGGCCATCGCTTAGATTCGGTATGGAAACAGCCTTGTTATCCTTGAAGAGCAATGATCCGCATTTACTCTTCCCTTCTGAATTTACTGAAGGAAATCGATCTATAGAGATAAATGGATTGGTTTGGATGGGCGAGAAAGAGGTGATGCGCAAGAGAATTCGTGAAAAAGTTGCGCAGGGTTTTACTTGTGTCAAGTTGAAAATCGGAGCGATCAACCTAGAAGATGAATTTGACTTAATACAGTTCATCAGAAATGATTTCGAATCTAAAGAGCTCGAATTGCGCGTTGATGCAAATGGCGCTTTTACCCCGAATGAGGCTCCCGATGTTTTGAAGCGGCTGAAAGAACTCGAAGTAAATAGTATTGAACAGCCTATAAAAGCAGGTCAATGGCAAGAAATGGCCCGTTTATGTGAAAACACTCCTGTTGATATTGCGCTGGATGAAGAACTGATCGGGGTCGAGAATAGAGTTGAGCTCATTGAGACAATTAAACCTCAAGCTGTTGTTTTAAAACCCGGGCTACTTGGCGGCCTAAAACCAACTCAAGAATGGATCGAAATTGCTGAAAGAAATAATTCTTATTGGTGGATTACGTCGGCCTTGGAGTCTAGCATCGGCTTAAATGCAATTGCGCAATTCACGGCAATAAAAAACCCAAGGATACCTCAAGGACTCGGAACAGGACAGTTGTACACGAATAATTTTGACTCACCGCTAACCGTGGAAGGAAAATTCTTGTATTACCGGTCTGAAAAGCCTTGGATGCTTAACTTTTCGTTGTGATTTTGTCTTCCAAATATTCGGGGATAAAGCTTAATGGAAAGTGGTTCACTCTTTCTGAATTAGCTGAGTTTGATTCACAGGATACCTTCGAAAATCAGATCATTTCCTTCTGTTTGGAATTCCTGAACGATTCAGAGACAATAGAAGTGCAAACTTCAGGATCTACAGGTGCCCCGAAGAGCATCAATTTCTCAAAATCTGCACTTGAAGCAAGCGCAGGGGCAACGAACAATTTCTTCGAATTGACTCAGAATGACACAGCTCTGTTGGCATTGCCAATGGATTATGTGGCGGCCAAACTAATGGTGATAAGGGCCATGGTTGGTGAATACAATCTGCTGACAAGAACTCCTTCGCTAAACCCTTTAAAACATCTAAAAGAAACCGTTTCATTCTGTCCATTAACGCCGTCTCAAGTGTTAAACGTATTCGATGAATCTCCTGATCAATTTGAAAAAGTTAAAGTCGTTTTAATTGGAGGTGGAGATGTATCGAAGGATTTAGTTCGTTATGTTGCCAATTCTGCTTCTGAATTCTACGTCGGTTTTGGAATGGCTGAAACCCTTACCCATTTTGCGGTTTCACGACTGAAATTGAATAAAGAAATCATTTATCACCCTTTAGAAGGAGTTCAAATATCAACGGATAACCGCGGTTGTTTGATGGTAAATCGAGAGGGCATAACAAATGGCGCAATCAAAACGAATGACTTGGTTGAAATTGTAGAAGGTGGCTTTAAATGGCTCGGCAGGATTGATAACCTCATCAATTCAGGAGGTGTGAAAATCATTCCTGAAGAAGTAGAGAGCCTGATTCGAACTCACACCGATAAGAACTTTTTCCTGGCAGGAGTTCCTGACAAACTATTTGGAGAAAAGTTAGTTCTTTTCTTAGAAGGTCAGGATATAATTGACACTGAAACAATAGCGTTCAAGCATCCCTTTCACAAGCCAAAACAAGTGATTAATATTAAACGGTTTGACTACACGAAATCAGGAAAGATTCGACGGAAAGAAACCGTAAATAAATGGCTCGAGTCTCAGTCTAACGTTGACTAATGTAATTACGCCAGCGTTCCAGAACTGCTGACATATCAGCAGGAATTTCAGATTCAAAATTCATTCTCTCACCCGTGTGCGGGTGATCCAGCTCTAACTTTCGTGCATGAAGTGCCTGACGAGGAAGCAAATTGAAATTATTAATCACGAATTGTTTGTACTTGCTGAATTGAGTTCCCTTTAAAATTTTATTTCCCCCGTACTCGGGATCATTAAACAAAGGATGCTTGATGTGCTGAAAATGACATCTGATCTGATGAGTTCTGCCTGTTTCGAGCTTACATTCAACGAGGGTGACATAAGTTAGCCTTTCCAGGACTTTGAAGTGTGTAACTGCTTCCTTTCCATAATCCCCATCGGGAAAAACTGACATCACTTTTCTGTTCTTTAGGGACCGTCCGATATGCCCCTCAATGGTACCGTCTTCATCAACATCTCCCCAAGCCAAAGCCACATAACGCCTATCGATGGTACGTTCGTAAAACTGAAGAGAAAGGTTGGTTAAGGCTCTTTCCGTTTTTGCAATCACCATGACCCCTGTTGTATTCTTGTCCAAGCGATGCACAAGTCCTGGTCTACCCGGAATTCCATCCTTCGCCTCGGGAAGGTTATCGAAATGATGAATCAGAGCATTAACTAAGGTTCCCGTATAGTTACCATATCCAGGATGAACCACCATATTCGAAGGCTTATTAACGATTATGATATGGTCATCTTCAAAGAGAATATCCAAAGGAATATCCTCGGGAATCAACTCAATTTCTCGCTTGGGATATGGAAGAACAATTGAGATTTCTTCGCCTGGCTTCACCTTGTAGTTAGCTTTTACCTTTTGGCCATTCACACGAATATTGCCTTCTGCAGCTGCATCTTGAAGTTTGGTGCGAGAAGTATTTGGAACTCGATCCATCAAGAATTTGTCTACTCTTAAAGGTTCCTGACCCGGGTCGGCTAGAATCTTGTAATGCTCGAAGAGTTCCTCCTCGTTTTCGCTGAATTCTGCTTCCTCAGTGCTCAATGGCAAGCTTTTTAATGGAAGTTCTTCCTGAATTATCTGTTACCGCCATGAGATATAAACCCGAGGGAAAGCTACCCGTTTCAAGCCTGTTCACACCGAAACTCTCTTTAACAACTCTTCCTTGGAGATCAATAATCCGCACCTCAAGGGGTCCCTGGGTATCAGCAATAACATTCACGAATTCATCCGATGGATTTGGAAAAACTCTCAATCCCGGAATCTGTTGATCCGAATTGTCAGTACTCGCAATAATGTCATAACCATCAGAAGTAAACATCGGATGAATCATAACGGAAGCTTGGGCTGCGATTATTGAAGGGTTCCATCCGTTTCCATCGTTGAAGTATAGATTGCCGTCATTTCCGGTTGTATTGAAATCCAAACCAACCCTTAAACCCTCGGCTTGTGACGACTGCTGATAACCGACAAAAAAGCTGCCCGATGGAATGAATACCGCAGAATCGAATTTGTAAATAATCTGTTGCTGGTACTCATTTTGTCCATAGACAAACTCATGTGATGCCGTCGCTAATTCTTCCCCTGGAATACCTTCTTCATCTTCCCAAATACGGATGGAAAAAGTGGTATTCTCAAAATTCGCCCCAAAAGGCATCGTATAAATTTTCAAAGCCCAAACCGAATCGGATTTGAAATTGGTGTAGCGAAGTGCGACACGTCCACCCGTATTACTTACACCATAACCTGCTTCGGCTGATCCATCATCATATGAATAATGGGTATAAAACTGTTGTTTGAATTTGTATGAATTATTGGAAACGGTTGGTCCGAAATCGGCTGTACCCAACTTTACCTCTACATCAAAAATGAGTTCGTCTTCCGATAGATTTGGATCAAATACGAATTGCAAGCCATCTTCCTCAAGCGTATGGTTATATGCCAGGGTGCTCTGCGCAGGAATTGGTGGTTCATTTAAATTTGTGATAGAGCCAACGGGAGATCCTTCATATGAAATCTCAATTTCATTTCCTTCCAACGTTCTGGGACCGTCATTCAGATTTCTGAATAAAACATCAAATTCTTGAATCATTCTAGCCTCGGGATCTTCAGCATAATGTGAATTAGGCATTGAGGTGTAGTCCGTGATAAACGAACTCACCCCTTCAACAAAAGCAACGTCATTCACTACTTCCGAAGAATTGATTTCATTTAAGTCCAGCCAAACATAATCAACGTTCCATACACTATATAGACCTTGTAAAAAGGCAATGTTTCGGAACCGAAATTGAAAGCCCTCTCTTAAAAACTTCGTATCAGTAATAGGTATATATACAAATATGAAATTCTCGTCATCAGAAACATCAACCGTTGACCATATCCAAAACCACTGATCTAACAGAGGAGCGTAAAACTCGAGTATTAGGGAATCGGAGTCGGCTGATGGTGAAAAGAATGAATTCCCTTTGGGCTGATAATAAAAGCTGAACCCAACACCATCGTTCGGGTCGTATTCAAGATTAATAGGACAAGAAGTCAGCGTATCCGCAGGACCCGTTCCGGGGTCAAAAGAATAGGGATATCCAACCTCATCACTACCGTCAAAACTCACCACTCCTTGGGTAGGTGGATTAACTGCCAACCCTCTATTTAAAGTGGCGAAACGATCTTGCCATAAAACGGGATTTCCATCGGGATTTCCGGGAAAATTATCCGAACTAAAATCGTCCACGAATGGAAGCTCAATTAATTCTCCGGACTTTGGATTATGGGTATCAACCCTCTTGGAAAAGGTAGTTTGCAAGGTATTAATCGTCGCAGGTGAAATCAGTTCTTGACCAAAAACACCGACGGGTAGCAGAAAAATGAGCAGTAGACTAATTCTGTTCATAGGAATCGGTAGAATCGGCAGGAACCCTAAGGGTGGCTGCCATGGTTGAATCTGTAGTTAAATAAAGGTCGACAAAAGTTCCGAGGTTCACATCTGAATTTCTCTCAGGTCTGTGATTCACAACAAAAGCAAAAGTGCTGTCCCGGGCTGATTGACAACCAGAGCAAGCCAAAACATTTCCGACATTAAGCGAGTAAGCATTAATTAATTCCGCCGCCTCGGCAAAAGTCAACCCCAGCAAATCCGGAACCGTAGTAGGAACATTAGATTGTTGACCCAGGATTAAGGTAACGGCGTGCCCTTTTGGAATATTCTCGTTAGGTTCAATTTCTTTCCCTCGATATTCCAATCCTACCACACAATCCGTGCACGTTTCATCAGGGCGATAACGTAATGCAGCCAATTTCAAACCTGATATCTCTAGGATCGGAATAGCGATGCGCTTAGATTTTCCCATGAGATCAGGAACAACCGTGAATTCAGGAAGGACACGGCTAACCGTTACATAAACCGTTCTCCCCCTTTTAACTTGCATTCCCGCCTTTGGATTTTGTGAAACCACAGCCCCGGGAATTCTTGTATTCGCGTAAATGCTATCCGTAACCACATAGGTCATATCCGAATTGGCGAGAACTGTCTCAATTTCCGCTAAGTCTTTACCCTGCAAATCGGGTACTTCCATAGACTTGCCATGCATCGTATAAATCTTGAGCCATTGGGTGCTCAAGAATATTACCAGCAACATAAAAACCGTAATCAAGGCAATGTTCATCCAAACACGGCCACTTCGTATAAATCGGATAATATTCTTCATTTCCGAATTCGATTGCGGGCAAAGATAGAAAGAACCCGTCCGGTTAAAACGTAAGAGGATGTATTCTATTTTACTTATTAATCCAGAGGTGTTTAAATATTACTTAAACAGGATTCCCGTTCTCATTTTGTCGGGTGTAAATTCAACCTTGAAATGAAGAAATACATAGCAGTTCTTGGTGGCGGATATTCGGGAGAAGCAGAAATCTCATTGAAATCGGCAGATATGGTTTTCAATCATATCGACACCGCAAAATACGCCCCTTTTCTCGTAGTAATCGAAAGAGATAATTGGTGGGTAAAAACTGAAGATGGGAACTTGCCAATTGACCTCCAAGATTTCTCGTTCAAACTTGGCGGGGATAAAATTCGTCCTGAGCTATGTGTGATTATGGTTCACGGCGCTCCGGGTGAAGACGGTAAACTTCAGGGTTACTTCGATATGATTGGGATGCCCTATACCACAGGTGGAGTAATGAACATGTCATTGACCTTTAATAAGTGGTTCACCAATGATCTACTTCGTGAAAGAGGTTTTAATACAGCTAAAAGTGCTCTGTTGGTTTCTGAAGAGCCATTTAACGGGGAAAGCCTTTTGGAAAGACTGAAACTTCCACTCTTCGTGAAACCCAATCAAGGCGGATCCAGCATAGGAATTAGCAAGGTTTCTGAAGCCAATGAATTGGGCGCAGCCATCGAACAAGCCTTCAAAGTAGCTGATGAAGTGTTGGTAGAAGAATTTCTCGATGGACGGGAGTTCACTTGTGGAGTTCTTTGCGATGGAGACAATTTCGAACCATTAGCAATCACGGAAATAGCCACGGAAAGAGAGTTTTTCGATTATCACGCGAAGTATACGCATGATCAAACACGCGAAATTACTCCGGCTGAGTTGCCGCAGAAGCTTTATTTAAAGTGTCAGAATACTTCAGTCGAAGCTGCGCGATCATTTCAATGCAGAGGGGTAATTAGGATCGACTATAAATTAGTCGGTAACGATTTCTTCATCATTGAAATAAACACCGTCCCTGGTATGACCGAGCACTCAATTGTTCCACAACAAGCCGAAGCGTGTGGTATTGGTAAAAAAGAATTGGTGGAAAAAATCGTAAACTCAGGATTGAGCTGATCGCTCTTCTTTTAAGAATCGGACAAATTTTTCAAGCGCTCTGACGCGGTGATTTTGTTTCTTTTTCTCATCCATACTCATCTGAGCAAAAGTTCTCGTTTCATTTTCAGGAATGAAAACGGGGTCATATCCGAATCCTTGTTCGCCGTTTTTTGACGAAGCAATACTCCCTTCAACTTCTCCATTGAACAAATGTTTTTCATCGCCTGAAACAAAAGCAATCACCGTTCGGAATCGAGCTGATCGATCTTTACACTCACTGAGTTCAGTTAGCAGCTTATTCATATTTGCGTTTGCATCACGACTACCTGAATAATGAGCGGTGTCAACACCGGGTTCGCCATGCAAACAGTCTACTTCCAAACCCGTATCATCGGCAAATACAGGCATTTTGTACATCTCGTAAATGTATTGAGCCTTTTGCAGGGCATTGGCTTCAAGGGTTCTACCCGTTTCAGGTATTTCTCCTTCAAACCCTATCTCGCGAAGTGAAACGAGATCGAATGCCTCGCCCAGAGCGTTCTTGATCTCCGCTAGCTTGTTCGGGTTATTGGTGGCAAAGATGATTTTCATATCACTTAATTGTTTCCACAATTTCCTCTTCTACCCTGACTAAATATCGGTAGAGGTCGGGATTCTTTCGCTTGATAAAGAGCATCCGCCAAAAGGTAAAACAATACCTGTAAGGCAATCGAAGTTCCCTTATTACGAAAACGCTCAAGGGAAAGAAAAGCATCACCGAGGGAGCCACAATCCAAGGATCATTCGACCACAATCCAACCAAGATGGAAAATATCAAGGCAAAAACGGGAAATAGAACAAGCATACCCACTAATTTAATCGAGCTATGAAATTGTGGATCTCTAACATACTTGCTAAGTATTCTTTTAACCGTGAAATATGAAGGTGCATGAAGCACCCAAGCCAAGAGAAAAATCGGTGAAAAGATTAACAAGAATAGATTCTGAATAACCCAAAAACCCGCGTCTTTTCTGTTTATGTAAAAAAACGGAGCACGCAGTTTCCGTTTCTTCATCTCATTATCGTAAATGAAGATTCTCTTGAAATATTGACTGTCAGTATCGAGTTCCTGAAGTACCTTCTCTCTTGACTTGTAGAATGGGTTTCCGTATCTACTTTGTCGATATCCTGCCACAGTATCGGCATAGAAGGGCAGAATACGCTCCAGTTCAACATCAAAAGCCTTCATGGCTGTGTTGTTCTCTATATGGATGATCTCATTTGAAAGGGCTTCAAACACATCCTGCTTCAGCACATTCATGGCCCTTGCCTTGTGATCTTCGAATCGACCTAAGTATTCCTGAACGGAAATTGGTTTTCCGTAGCTCATCAGAAGTCTTGACTGAGAGTCGCTGTAACTGCTGTAATTGAGACCAAGAGGAACAACTTTAATATCTAGATCTTCATGCCCTTCCAATGCTCCGAAAAGTATTCTGGTGAATCCTTTGCTTAAAGGGCGGAGTTTGCGGACACCTGCATGAGTAGCTTCGGGAAAAAGCAACAACACCCTCCCCGTACGGAGAATCTCGTAGCACTTTTGAAAAGTCTCCTCATTCTTGGCTAGATTCTGAATTCCATCTCGCTGACGGTAAACGGGCATCATATGGATCGAACCAAAAAATTTCCGAGCCAAGGAGGATTTAAATACATCGGCTCTCACCAAGAAGTGTATCACCCTCGGGCACAAAGTTGCCGGTATCAAGGCGTCCATAAATGCATTCTGGTGATTGGGAGCAAGTAGGACGGGGCCTTCTTCAGGCAAGTTTTCAACCCCTTGGATCTCAATCCTCCGATAGAAGAGTTTAATGGCCAGTCTTACCCAAAACTGCAGATGGAAGTAATAGAGCTTGTGGATCATCGTAATTCTGCACCCAAAGCAGACTCCAACTCAGATTGGATTGCTGCCATCGTTTGGTCTATCTTCTTGTCTGTTAAAGTCTTCGCATCATCGCGCAAGGTGAAAGAAACTGCATAACTTTTCTTTCCCTTCGGGAGGTTTTCCCCCTCGTATACATCAAACAAACCGACACTGCGCAGTAATTTCGGCGCCTTCCCGAAGGCCAATTTTTCGATCTCTGAAAAACTCACTTGGTCATCTATAAGAAGTGACAAATCCCTTCGTACAGATGGGTATTTTGGCAAATCGACCACGGTATTGGCCGCATGTTTCACCTTTTTGAGAGCCAGACCTAGATCGATTTCTGCGTATAAAACGGGTTTCTTGATTCCAAAAGCCAATTTGGCGATCTCATTTACTTGCCCCATTCGAGAGAGAGCCTTACCGTTCAGCACCTGACTTTTACAAGAATCCAAAAATGAATGAGTGGAATCTTCCACTTTCAAACCGGAAATTCCCAAAATATCGAAGACGGCTCCGAGTTCGCCCCGAAGATCCGAAAGATCAAAAGGGGTTTGTTCGTTATTCCAGTTCTCTTTGAATCGATTACCGACGAGCACCATTGCCAAGATATGATTCTCCGTGTATCCATTCTCGGAGCGTTTATATCCTGTCCCAATTTCGTAAAACATCAAGCGTTCCGCTTTTCTATTCAAATTGTATGAGACAGCATCCAGGAGGCTCGAAGTTAAACTTGGCCTTAACACATCCAATTCCTGACTGAGCGGATTCAGCATATATACCAGCGAACCTGCCTCCTCTTCGGTCAACACTTTTTTCAGTTTGGCCGATTCAGTCAGGCCATTTGACATGATCTCAGCGAACCCACGAGCACTAAGAGACTCCGCAAGAGCTCGCACAACTGATCCCTTTTCTGGTTTGGCTGGAATACTCACCGAAATGGTCATTCTGTCTGGCAACTCTACACTGTTGTATCCATAAATGCGTAGAACTTCTTCGATGACATCGGCTTTTCGGGTAACATCAACCCGATAGGATGGAACTACCAGATGGTAAGTTTCATCTTCTCTAGTGAACTCGAAATCAAGTGAGCTCAAAATCGTTTCTAACTGATCTTCCTTAATTGAAGAGCCGCAAAGTGCATTTATCTCATCAAGGGTAATTGATACTTCGGCTCTCTGCGGTAAAGCGGTAACATTATCGATTATTGGACCGAGAACTTTTCCGCCAGCTATCTCGGCCATCATTTGAGCCGCTCTTTTCAGTGCATAAAGCGTTCCCTCGGGATCTACACCACGCTCAAACCGGAATGAGGCATCGGTATTGAGCCCATGTCTTTTAGCCGTTTTTCGAATTCGTGAAGGATTGAACCAAGCGCTTTCCAAAAAAACGTTTTTCGTTTCTTCGGTTACACCTGAATGTGCTCCACCAAAAACACCTGCGATACACATTCCATCGCTCTCATCGCAAATCATTAAATCGTCTCCCGCTAATTCACGTTCTACCTCGTCAAGTGTGGTGAACTTTGTTTTTGCCGGGAGCGATCTTACAATCACCTTTCCTCCCTTGATTTTATCAGCATCAAATGCGTGGAGCGGCTGACCCGTTTCGTGCAATACGAAATTGGTAATATCAACCACATTATTGATGGGCTGTGCTCCTATGGCACGAAGTTTATTCTGCAACCAAGCAGGAGAAGGCCCAACGGTAACATCTTTCAAATAAAGGCCAGCGTAACGACCGCAACCATCGGCATCCTCAATGGAAACACTAATTGGATTCCCGTCCTCAATGGCCAAATCGGTATCTGGAAGTTCAGCTCTTACAGGAGTTTTTAAGCTCAATCGAGCTGCTAAATCTCTAGCTACACCGAAATGACCGAATGCATCAGTTCTGTTTGGAGTTAATCCTATTTCAATGGAATAATCAGTTTCGGGTTTGAAATAATCAGCGGCGGGAGTTCCAACTTGAACTTCTTCCGGAAGCACCATGATACCATCGTGGCTATCTCCAAGACCAAGTTCATCTTCAGCGCATATCATCCCGAAACTTTCTTCACCTCGAATCTTGGCCTTCTTGATTTTAAAAGGTTTATCAGGCTCGGGCATTAAAGTAGTTCCAACAGTGGCTACAACCACTTTTTGTCCTTCGGCTACATTTGGCGCCCCGCAAACGATACTCAGAAGTTCAGGTTCGCCAACATCAACTTTGGTAACCTTAAGTTTGTCTGCATTTGGGTGTTGTTTTGCTTCCTTAACCTGACCGATTACCACCCCTTCTAATCCTCCGGGAATAGTCTCAAATTTCTCTAGCTTCTCAACTTCCAGTCCGGTATCGGTCAAAATTTCCGAAACCTCTTCAGGACTTAAATCAAAATCCAAATAGTTCTTAAGCCAGTTATACGAAACTTTCATCTAGACAATACTTTGGGCGACAAAACTAAAAATTTAATGGGTGTGGTGGATCGCTAAATATGCCTCTTGATTGAGATTATTGAGAGGCTATTTCACAGAGCTCACTAAGTGTTGAATTTGTATTTACCTGAGACGTGTTAAGATCGCAGAGGATCGCGACGCTTGCGCCGAAGCTTCAGCGCAGGAGCAGACGCGATCAGATGAGTAACTTCTTTATTCAAGACCCAAATTAATAGATCTCATTGATTGAAATTCTCTTTGATTGCCTTGGCAATCCTCTGAGCTCTTTTATCGCCATATTGAGATACGAACAAAAACACTCGGTGACCTCTGTATCAACAGAAAGATCAGGATATTCGACTCCAGTTGGGCTTATTGAATATGATTTCCTTGGCTCGATTCAGGATTGGTTGATTCTTTGGCAATTGGAGATCAGGGTCTTCGTCAATCAAATCTATTGCCGCATTACGAGCAAATACCAAAACCTTACCATCCGTGGCCAAGCTTGCCAATTTCAAATCGAGAATCCCGCTTTGGCGAGTTCCCATCATATCTCCGGGACCTCTCAGTTCAAGATCTACCTCGGCAATCTTAAAACCATCATTCGTATCAGTCATGGTTTTCATCCGTTTTCGGGCCTCAGCACTCAACTTCTTATCAGTAACCAAAATACAATAGGATTTTTCTGCACCTCGGCCTACCCTACCCCGCAACTGATGCAATTGAGAGAGGCCAAATCGTTGGGCACTCTCTATAACCATCACGGAAGCATTCGGTACGTTAACTCCAACCTCAATAACCGTCGTGGCAACCATAATCTGAGTTTTTCCCGAAGCGAATCGCTGCATTTCAAAATCTTTGTCTTCAGATTTCATGCGGCCGTGGACCACGCTAATCTGATAGTCGGGCTTCGGAAATCGCCTTTCAATACTCTCGTACCCATCCATAAGATCTTTCAGGTCAAGTGTAGCTGATTCTTCGATAAGGGGATACACCACATAGATCTGTCGGCCCCTTTTGATTTGATCTTCCATAAAACCGAAGACCTTGATCCGAGAATTATCGAACAAATGGCTGGTTTGAACTGGTTTTCGTCCCGGAGGAAGCTCATCAATTACACTGACTTCCAAATCACCGTATAGGGTCATCGCGAGAGTTCGCGGAATCGGTGTTGCCGTCATCACCAAAATATGCGGAGGATGAGTGTTCTTCTTCCAAAGCTTGGCTCTTTGCGCCACGCCAAATCGATGTTGCTCATCAATAACCGCCAACCCGAGATTCTTGAATTGAACTTTCGGTTCGAGCAGGGCATGTGTACCGACCAACAAGTTAACTTCTCCCGAAAGCAACCCTTCGTGAATCTCCCTTCTTTTGGCCGTTTTTGTCGATCCGGTAAGAAGCTCTACCCTCAGCCCCAAAGGGTTGAGCAATTCTGAAAATGTTTCGAAGTGCTGGTTTGCCAAAATTTCGGTTGGCGCCATCACAGAGGCCTGAAAACCATTATCGATGGCAATTAAGGCAGCCAAGGCTGAAACCATGGTTTTTCCACTACCCACATCACCTTGGAGCAGGCGGTTCATTTGGCGTCCCGAGCCTAAATCGCGACGGATTCCCTTCAGCACCCTTTTTTGAGCTCCCGTGAGTTCGAAGGGCAAATGATCTCTGTAGAACGTGTTGAAATATTCTCCGACCGATTCAAAGACAAAACCGTGGTATTTTTTGGCGTGAAGATCTTTCCGCATAAGAAGCTCCAATTGGATAAAAAAGAGCTCTTCAAATTTCAGTCGCCGTCTGGCATGGACTGTATCCTTATCCATTCTGGGCCTATGGATCAGTGAAATGGCTTCCTTCTTCGAAACGAGTTTTAATTCCTCACGAATATCTTTTGATAGGGTTTCCGGAACCGAAAAATCAGGGAGCTCAAGTATCCCGTGAATCACTTTTTCGAATCCTTTCGAGCTCATCCCTCGCTTGGTCAGTTTTTCGGTAGTGCTGTAAATAGGTTGGAGGTAGCCCGCAACCTGCTTAGTCTCACCAACCAATTCCAATTCCGGGTGTGGCATGGAAGGGCTTCCCTTATATACTCCAACTTTCCCAAAGGCCAAATACTCTTTGCCGGGCTTCAGTGAGTCTTTTATCCATTTCAATCCTTTGAACCAAACTAGTTCCAGTCTACCCGAGGAATCACTCAAAGTTGATTTTAGACGTTTGTTCCTGCCTATCCCCTCTTCTTTTAATGGCCCTAAAACACCCTTGACTTGGACATAATCAGCCGTTTCCATCAATTGACCGATGGAATAAATCTTGGATCGATCGACGTATCGAAAAGGGTAATGCTCCAGGAGGTCTTCAATAGAACGCAGTCCGAGTTCCGTTGCCAATAATTCAGCACGAGCGGGACCAATGCCCTTTACGAAATTCAGTGGTGTCTGTAGGAAGGCGTTCAAGCGCCTAAAAATAATTGT
>CAZWQX010000070.1:0-19581 GCA_964635965.1 uncultured Cryomorphaceae bacterium | reverse complement strand
GAGGCGAACTGATTCCTAATTCACAAGTTGAGGTTATTCCGAAGGCCGGCCACTTTGTGATGTTTGAAAAGGCTAACGAAGTGAATGAGAAGATGAAATCCTTTTTGCAAAATTGAATTCGCTCATATGGCTAAGCTCAAGAAATTCAATGCATTTGTTGATGGTCTCTTCCCGTCTGAGGCGGATTATGTGAGAAAATACAATTTGTATGCCGACCCTGACCTGAAGGTGATTCTGGACCTCATATGGAAACGAGTAAACAACCCTTGGAGTGGAGTTGATTTCGATCCGAAAATTGACCCACGGAAGTATTCGAAACTAATGGCGGGGATAAATAGGAAGCTCAAAAATCGTGATGTAGATGCCTACTTCGGATGGATAAGTGAATTGAATCACCGCATTACCATTGATGCTATTACCCCTCAGGATCAGGCCATGATTCTAAGAGAAATGAAAACTTTTGAGATCAAGTGGTTTCATATGGAAAGCTTTTATCGCTTGATTGAGAACTACGAGGGCTATTTGATCAGACGTTTCCGGGAGAGCGACTTCATTCGTGTGAGGGATTTTTTGGAAAGGCATAAAAAGGCTATGGTACTACACCTCGAAGTGAAAAGTAGGATCAACGAATTGACTCAGTCAATCGCTTTTGATAAAGGAGAGAAGCTTAACAAGAGGGAGGTCAACTGGTTATTGAAATCCTTCAGAGATGAAGATCTCTCAAAGAAAAATCGCTTCCATGCACTTTTGGCATTCTTGATGTATCATATTAACCGCAAGGATTGGGAGCCATTGCTCGTACCACTCGAAGAGTTTGAAAGGAGTCTCTTCGAAGGAGAGTTCTATTCGAGGAGGATACTGGCCAATGTTTACGCCAACAAACTAATTGTGTACAGTTCGAAAGGCGACTTTCAGCAAGCGGCAATTTTCGGCTTTCACTCAATTAAGCATATCACTGAAGATCACCTCTATTACCTGAATAATTTTGTGAGTGTTTTACTTCATTTAAATAGGAACAAGGAGGCGTTGTCGCTTATGCAAAATGCGCTCTTGAAGTACAAGAATACCAGAGATTTAAGTCGAAAGATCGTTTTCACCAGTAACTACTGCCGCACCTTAAACAGACTTGGACAATACACCAAAAGTGCGAGGTTAGCGAATAGACTGATTAACGATCTTGGCACAAAGATTTTGGAGTTTAAATGGCATTATTTCTTTAGGAACTATTTCTATGCTCTGCTGAAAATGGGTTCCACAGAAAGAATTCTTAAACTAAACCGCCATTGGAAATTGGTAGAAAGGGAGAAAGCCGAAAATCACAGTCCCCATTTGAGAGCTATGGTATTGGCAGCAGAATACCAGGAGATCAAACTATCAGGTGAAGATTTTTTCGAGGAGTTCAAGATGTTAAGTGGAAAAAACAATAGGGAAGACGAAGATTTCAGCTTTTTAATGGATGTGATAAAGGAACATCTTCCTACCGGCGCCTAACTCTCCTCTTTCGGATTTAGTCGGTAGTACAATCCAACATTTATTTCTGAACTGTACAAATAGGAGTTAATGGGGGAGTCCTCATTGATATTAATCACTCCAAATCTGGCGATGCCTTCTGTTCTTAAAAAGAAACGTCCCTTTAGTCGGAACTGCGCTCCTATACCCAATTGGGGACTTAAATTGAAGCCGTTCACATCCTCAATATTCTCAAACTCTTGTTTGTCGATCTGATCTCCATCGCGATAGAACCTGAGAATTTGTTCATCCTTCATAAGAATCTGAGGAGTTATCCCAAAAGAAGCCAGCACTTTAATGTTCTCTGTTCCAAAATTCCATATTAGTCGGAGGGGTATTCCCAGGTATTCATAACATGTTTTAAGATCGGCAGTCTCGTATGTCTCGTTTGTGGAAATCAAACCTCTTCTTGGGTCTGTTTGATCACCAAAGAGCAAATAATCATTGAATTCTGTGCAATGCCTCGAATAAGATATTCCTCCTTCAATATCCCAAAAACGGGCGAATTTGATACCCATGGTCGCACCAATTCGGTAACCAAATGCTGATTCTTCAGAATTATTTAAGGAACGGATTAAATCATCCACAGCAGGATCATCGGTACTGTTTGATAAGACTCGATAAGTGAAATTCGGACTCACTTGTAGGCCGACATACATATCGCCGGGCTCAGAAATTTGACTTTTTCCTTCAGAGCTGAACAGCAAGAAGATGAGGGCAATTAATAAGAAATGGATTGAAGTAGTTCGCTTCATTGCTGCTAAGTTAACCATCTTCGCTCGAAGAAAATTTGATTCATTCTTGTGAACATTGAAAAGTCGAGTTCATTTCAATTCCTCAATGATTCTCATTTAGCGTCGAATCAATTATTTTTCGGCTTAGAATCCAATATTTCGAGATTATGAAAACGGTATTAGCAGTGTCAGCTTTTTTGTTCTCTTTTTTGTCGATCAATGCCCAAGGAAATCTCACTATCCTTTTTGTCGATGATGCCGAAGAGACCCTTGGTAATGCCGAAGCCTTCACCGATGCAATTGAAGCCGCAGGATATGCGGTAGATTATTTTGATGCGGAGGGTACGGGGCAGTCTCCCGATGTAGATGATATGGAGCCTTACGATTTAGTTATTTGGCACACCTCAAATGACGGGACAGGCCTTTGGTTATGGAACGGAAACAACACTGATAATGAAGATCTCATGGGCTACTTGAGTGCAGGCGGATCTCTTTGGCTGGTGGGTCTCGATTTTCTTTTTGCTCGTTATGGTGCGCCACTAATGGCTTTTGAAAGCGGAGATTTATGTTTGACTATCTGGGAGTCAGTTCGTATGACGTTCAGTCATATGGTGATGATAAAGGTTTGGGTGTTCCTTTGATTTTTCCCGACTCAGAATCTCCCGTTGCAAATCTGAGCAGCTTGACCTGGATTTTCCCCACGTTGTGGTGGGTCGATGGGGTAGGCCTCAATGAATTTGCTGAACCTGTTTATCGCATGGGAGATGAAAACTATGTATTTCACGAAGAGGTTTGCGCCTCTTATTTTGATGATGGTAATCATCGAGCATTGACCTATTTCTTTGATGTTTCCGTAATCGAAACGACGGAATTATTCCATGAGAATGTGGCAACGGTTCTCGATCATTTTGAGTCGGCTATCCTCAGTTCATCGGTAGCTGAATCAACAGATGATGTTTCTGTTTATCCCAATCCGGCCGTAGACAGATTTACATTCCAAATTGAAGGCTTCTCACTTGGGCCTGAACTCATTCTTTCCGATCTCTCCGGAAGAACCGTACATAAGTGGTTCGTTGATGAAAATGTAAATTCAGTGGTTTACAATGTTCCCGAAAATGTGCAAAGCGGACTCTATCTTCTAAGCGCAAAATCTGAGGATAGAAGTATTGTACGGCGACTTCAGATACAACGCTAGTCTAAAGCTCATATTCTAAGGTGTACAGATGAGTTGATCCATCTCTTGAAATGTCCATCTTACCTGATATACCCGATAGTTCACCTTGGCCCGAATTGGGTATTATTTCCAGGATTAACTTATTCTTCCCATCGTGCATGACCCCAAAATGTTGGAGCACAAAACTTCCTTTTTTCCCATTTAGTTCTCCTTCGAAGCGCTCAATTGCTACATATCCTGCAGATGATTCAACCTCGGTTCGAGCCGTTAACATCTCGCCGACGCTCAAGCCTGAAAGCGGACCTTCAAAGGTTTTGTTCAAGCTCATTCTGCCAAATGAATTTATTTCGAAAGTTGATTCCAATGGATTCAGAATAACCGAAAACCTTCCGCTTATAGTCTGACTCATTCGTTTAGGTTTATTTTTAGTTTGTAATCGAAGGTTTTAAATTTAGTTAGTCTAACATAAGTTTAATTTATCGTAATCATTACTAATTCTGATGTTTCCGACTATTTTCAACAGCTATATTTGATTCTAACCCTAAACCAAACAGACCACAAAAGATGCTTCAGAAAAGGTTCGGTGCCGCAGTCACTAAGCATTACCCTCAAGCTTTAGACACACGGGAAACGAGTATAAAGTACTTGGGGTTAATTCAAAACGGCCACGATATTGATGTCTCGAAAATATTAATGGCTACCTCTCTCTGCTCGGACGATATGAATATCCCTTCTACTAGCTTTTTTCACGTCGTTTTAGGACCGTTCTTTCTTGGAGGGTTAGGCGGATTGCCATTTGCAGGAAAAACGGGAATGACCGCTTTTGCACACCACATTCCTGACAATGGATCCGCATTCATTTTCTATGGCCCACATATAGGCATAACTCTCGAGGATGAATTGGGAAGAATGTACCGTCCGCGACAGGAAAGATCAGGTCAATGTTGCGGAGCTTTAATGACAGCTTTGGAAAGGTTTCGAAATCCGAACTTTAAACCTGAGCTCAAAGAGGATGACTACCAGCAAACAATGCTCGAAAGGGAGCTTTTTCCGTTTCGGGATGAAATTCTGGCACATGAAAAACCTGAGATTTGCATTACGGAAAAGGCCTATTTAAAAATTGAAGAGATGATATACGGATATCTACACCAAACCAAGGATGAATTCAAGGTGAATAAAATTACTTTGCTGGGTGGTATCATTGTGAATACGGACTACGGAGTTGATGACTATTTCGAAGTGCGCAATTTTGAAGTCATCAGTACCAAACACTTATGAGATTGATAGATGAAACGAAAAGAACTATTTGAAGATTTACTGCTGAAGTTTAGGTCTAGTTTAGAAGAGAACGGAGAAAAGGACACTGCCATACAAATACCCTTTGTGGGCGACGTTGAAAATTACCGCGGCGAGACTTTTGACAACAAGGATATTCAGCTCTTCAGTATCGTGGCTCATCTGCTCAACATGGTTGAGGTGAAGGTGGCAGTTGAGAAGAGAAATGAACTTGAAACTCCCGATATGCGAGGGGTGGAAGGGCTGTTTGCCGAGGAGATAAATACTTTATTGAGCGATGGTTTTAGCGCCAAAGAGATCGTAGATGCATTGCCATCATTGAGGGTTGAACCCGTTTTGACAGCCCATCCAACTGAAGCAAAAAGGGCCACGGTTCTGGAACATCACCGTTCGGTTTTTCTGGACTTTAAAACCCTGCTGGAATCAAACATGTCCATTACCGAAACCAGAAATGTAGAGGCTAGATTAAAACGAAACTTATACAAATTGTGGCATACGGGTGAAATCTTCATCGAGAAACCCGATGTGCCATCTGAAAGACGAAATGTTCTCCACTACTTTTCCGAAGTATTCCCCGAAGTAATTCCTGCTTTGGATCGCCGACTGCGCTATGCTTTCGAGGCAAATGGCTTGAATCCTGATGAGCTCACCAAGAACGAAGCTTTTCCTCGATATCGATTTGGCAATTGGGTAGGTGGAGATAGGGATGGACACCCCTTTGTAACCGCCGATATCACTGAGGAGACGCTAATGCTCTTCCGTCTGTATGCATTCGTGATTATTCGCCGCAGGTTGCTTCATTTGGTCAAGACCTTGAGTTTTAAATTGCATATGAATGAAGCCCCTGATGCATTAAAGAGCAGAGCCGAGGAGCTAGTAGATGAAATTGGTGCCGGGGCCATGGAGTTAGTTACCAGAAATAAAGGAGAGGCCTTCAGGCAATACCTCGGTTTGATTATGGCTAAGCTCCCACTCAACACCGAAAGAGGTCATTCTACCACTCTGCGAACGAAGGATGCAGATTACAGCCTTCGCGATGAACTAATACACGATCTCGAAATTCTGAGGAAGTCACTTTTAGCTTACGGTGCAAAAACCATAGCGAACGAGGAAGTTTACGATGTAATCAGAATGCTCAAAATATTTGGCTTTCATTTAGCTGAAGTGGATGTCAGGCAGAACTCCGTTTTTCATGAAAAGGCCATAAGTCAGCTCATGTCTTCGGCTGATCTTAACGGAGAAGGATTTTTGAAAGCCTCTTTTAATGAAAGACTTTCCTTGATGAATGAGGAGCTGAAAACACTTCGCCCGTTTGCTTCGGCAAATCAAAAATTGGAAGATGAATCAAAAGCGGTGGTAGAGGTATACCGAGTTCTGGAAAGCCACATTTCACGTTACAGCAGTCGCGGGTTAGGATCTTTGATAGTTAGTATGACGAGGGACGTAACTGACCTGCTGGCCATTTATGTTTTGGCACGTGAGGCGGGAATGTTGGCCAGAAGAGAAGAAGGTATTGTATGTCTTATGCCTGTGGTACCCCTCTTCGAGACAATTGAAGATTTGGTCATCGCTCCTCAAGTTCTCGATGCCTTTCTTTCTCATCCTATTACCAAGAATTCTATTGCCTACCATCAGCGAATTAGAGAAGACCGTTATGCCGTTCAACAAGTGATGATAGGTTATAGCGACAGCAATAAAGACGGGGGAATTATTGCCAGTCAATGGGGATTACATAAAGGTCAGGAAGAGCTGGCAAAAGTGGGTGAGAGGCATAATGTTACCATTCGCTTCTTTCATGGCAAAGGAGGTTCGATTAGTCGAGGCGGTGGTCCGACCAAAGATTTTATCAGCGCTTTACCACCGAAGACCTTACATGGGGATATTCGTTTAACTGAACAAGGTGAAACAATTGAGCAGAAGTATGCCAATAGGGTAAATGCAGTGTACAATCTCGAGCTGCTGATGGCAAGTACCCTCAGCAAGACACTCCAATCCGGACGAATGAGTTCAAGTTCCCATCCCATGGCAAAGACATTGGATAAAATGTCGGACTACAGTCGCGAGGTATATCTGGACTTAATCCATACGGATCGGTTCATGGAATTTTATCGCCAAGCAACACCGATTGATGCGATTGAATCGGGAAGAATCGGCTCTCGGCCTTCACGTCGCACGGGAGCAAAATCGCTCAGTGATCTCCGAGCAATTCCTTGGGTATTCTCTTGGAGCCAATCCAGATACAACATGACTTCGTGGTACGGAATGGGTTCAACGCTTGCGAGGCTTAAATCCGAGAATGCCGAGGAGTACCAAAGCCTGGTTGAGTCAATTGGATCCGACAGCTTTGTGACCTACCTCTTTAAAATAGTAACATCGGGCGTAGCGTTTAGTAATCAAAGGCTGATGCAAGACTATGCTTCACTGGTTGAAGATGAAGGGTTGAGAAAAGTATTCCTCGATAAATTCGAGTCTGAAAGAGAGAAAACAATTGAGCATTTGGCTGAGTTGTTTGGATGCGGTAAGGAGGATTCGCGATTCACCTTAGATCCTATTCGTGAACAATTGCTCGCACCATTGCACAAGAAGCAAATGGACCTTTTAAAGAATTGGAGAGAGCAGAAAGGGTATGAATACGGGAATAAAGAAGAAGAGCTTTTACAGTCTATCTTATTGACCATAAATGCCATCTCCGGTGTTATGGGTTATACAGGTTAAGAATTCAAATACGGTCAAAAAAAAACCCGCCGATCGTTCGGCGGGGTTTTCTATTCTTAACTTTTATGATTATCGAGCAATCATGAATTTCTCGATGATCGTTTCGTTTTCATTTGTCAATCGGTATACGTACACCCCGTTTGGAAGGTCAGTTCCATCGAAGTCTGCACGGTATTCAACTCCTTGAACCGCGATGCCATTGAAGATAGTAGCAACGCTTCTTCCGCTCATGTCATACACTTCGAGTGTAGTCATTGCCGTAGAACCGGTTTCGAATACCACTTGAGACAAGCCTTCAGTTGGGTTTGGATAGGTGCTCACCTCTCCTGTGTACATTCCGGTATTTGGAGCTTCCACAATTGGGTTTGGATCAGGTGCATCAACCAAGGTGCACGTTCCGGCCAAATCTCCATTGTACATATCGATCATTGGCGAAGCATCGTAAGCGTTTACGATCATTTGAGTCGCCAGGTCGATTTCAATGAAAGCATCCTCGGCATCTTGATCACCATCAGCCACCAATACATTACCGTTTGGAAGAACCGCGGCGCCGTTCATTTCTTCAACATCAACCGAGAAAGCTCCGTTTCCTGGATCGAGTACTCGCGTGAATGTGTTATTTCCACGAGTGATAATCCACAACTCTTCAGCACCATTTTCTCCTGTAGGAGCGAAAATGAGGTCTCCACCACTTACGCTGATGTTGGCAACAAGAGTTGAAGTACCATCAGCCGGATTTACTTGGTAAACTTTGTTTCCATTTCCTGCGATGAATAACTGTCCCGCTGCGTTAGTCGCAGCTGCAGGAAAACCAGAAATACCTGAACCACCGCTGGTCAATGGAACATCATTGGTAAATCCTACACCGAATGTGTATGTGCGAACGTTTCCTCCGCTAACCACATACATTTCGCTTGCATCGGGAGAAAGAGCGATATGAGCACCACCGATGTTTTCTTCGATTTCGCTAAGATTAGCTATTCCACTATCTTCATCAATATTAACTCCGTAGAGTGTGTATCCTCCACCACCTACAGCCTCATGGGTGTAGTATAGCGCATAACCACAAGCTTCAAATTGATCAGGATCGGCACATCCTGCAGCCATATCTCCTCCATGTGCAAGAGTAAAAGGCGCACCGCTACTCAACACGGCTGTATACTCTTGAATGGTCGAGCCATCCGTATCAAGTTCAATAAACTTGTTTGAACTTCCCTTAGAGATAACCAAAGAAGTGTTGTTATTGGCCTGAGCCATACCACTTACATTGCTTGGTATTTCACCGAGAAGGTTGATTTCAGTTGGGCTTACTACTTCGTACAAATCTTTGCTGTTTCTCACAGCAAGGAATAGTACACCATCTTGGATTGCCAAGTCACCACCTTGAACAGCAGTTTCAGCATAAAGATTTGACATTCCTGAAACAGGATCAACCGTGTAAATCTCATCACTGGAAGAAGATCCGATGTAAAGCAAGTCGTCTACAGGATTGAAAACTGCAGAGTGAGTACCATTTAGTCCTCCTTCGATTAATACCTCACCCAAGAATCCGAGTACAGGATCTACTAAATGGATATTGTTACCGTTTCGGTTAACCAAGTAAATAACTTCATTGTCCGCATCGTAAGCGATGTGAGCACGGAATTCAGAGCTATAAATTGGAGTCAAAACTGCATTCGTTCCACTGTAAGAAAGACTGTAAAGAGTTGGATCTGCAGATTGGTTATCCATGTAGTAAGTATTGAATGCCTGGCAATCACCCTCATTAGGAATGAAGAATGAATCACAACCCGATGCCATATCACCGAAGTTTGTTTCGAAAACATCACCTTCCAGGAAGAGGCTTATTGATGTTTCTTCTGAACCGTCTAAGTTGCGAACATGTAAATCAGTCATGTCATCGTGAGAAGCCAAAAGACGATTATCTGAAGATAGCGCCATACCGGTAACTCTGGGAAGAGATCCTATTGGATTGTCATCTCCGCCGATCAAAATAAGTTGACCACCATTGTCACGAGACGCCAAGTAAAGATTACCTGCTTCATCGAATTCCAAGTCTCCACCTGAAACCGGAGCGTCAGCAAATTCAGTTACAGAATTGTCACTCAGATCAACGATGTAGATTTTATTTGCATCGGAGTCACCGATGTACAAATCTCCGTCAGGAGAGAAGGCGGTAGCCGTAACTCCCGAAACATCAGCGTCGATCAGATTGGTCTCACTGAACTCAGGATTCATCACATGAGGATTCAATGTTCGGTATGAACCGTCCTCTTTGTGTACTGCATAAATGAGGTTGTCAGCATCATTATAAGCAATGTGCACTTCTATTTGACTCGTTGCGAGCAAGGTCATATCAGCAACATTACCATTGATATTCAACTGGTAAATGTCGGTAACGTCATTGTCGAGGATATTGGCATAATAAACTACCCAGTCTTGGCAGTTTACTCCATTATCGGGTGATTGAGCTTCAAGCGAGTAACTTCCACCTACAATGAAAAGGGCGGCCAAGGTTACTCTGCTGAAATAACTTCGTAAAGTTTGGGTCATAGCAATTTTAATTTGGTTAAGTATTTCGAAAGCATTCATTTGTGCCTTTTTAAAAAAAAATCAGGCATACATAGCCGCAAACTTAGGTTGAAAAAAAAACGAAGTCAATATTTAGTCGTTAAAATATTGTTGTTTATCGATGAAAATATCCAGAAAATCGTCGATCCAGACGACTTTTTTAGAGCTCGGGTTATCGAGGTCAGGAAAGTATATGAAATAAAATTCCTTATGAATTAGCCTGATTCAGAAAATGAAGAAGAAGCTACCGGTTGCTGCTTCAAGGTTTAATTAATCAAATTAATGCCAACGAAAATCTGCAACTGCATCAAATCAATCGTCTGATATGTCGTGCTTCTTAAGAAATTCAGAAACCTCAGCTACCGAAGGATTCTTCAAAAAATCACCCCCGTATTTCAAGGTTGGAAATTTGAGCTTTCCGTCATAAAGTTTCTTCACTTCTTCCGCTGCATCGTCATCATTTTCGACATCAAAATCTTGAAATTCAATCCACTCCGACTGGAGGTAGTTGCGCAGGTTGGCAGATTTTAAACACCAAGGGGTACCGAATAATTTTAGCTTTTTGTCTTCCATTTGCTTGGGATTAATCTGTTAGAGATTTTGGTCGCATCACTGACTAAAAACGGTGAGGCAGACATAAGGAGTATTGATACAGCGAGAAATAGCTGATAGTTTAGTTCGCTAATTAGGTTATACTGGAGTCCCTCTTGAGCCAAAACAAAAGAGAATTCTCCGATTTGGGCAATACTGATACCCCCCGCTAAGGAACCAACCATGCCTAGTCCTACGGTTCGGGCACTGAGTGTTCCCGAAATGAGTTTCACCACAAAGGCAAAAACCAACCAGAATGCAATCCATAGTGGTTCTTCCAGAAAGATTCGGTAATCTAATAACATACCCATTGCGATAAAGAAGAAACTCATGAATACATACCGAAAGGGCAAAAAACAAGAAATGGCAACTCGGTGGTAATCCGTCTCCGCGATTATCAAACCCGCAATAAATGCACCTAGTGCGAGTGAGAGACCCATTGCTTCAGTAAGTAATGCGATAGCGGTGACTATAAATATTACGGCGATAAGAAATACTTCCTGACTCTTTACTCTGCTAACGAGATTCAACAAAAACGGAACGACAAAACGTGCCAGTAAATAAGCGACACCACCCATCAGAACGAGCTTTCCTGCTAGCATTCCCAACTCCATTCCCAGGCTTCCACCGGCACCGCCCAAGATGGGAATCAGTAGTATCAGAGGAACGATCATTATGTCTTGAAACAGTAATACTGCCAGTACGAACTTTCCGTGTTGGGTGGCCAGCAAGTTCTTGTCTTGCATGGTTTTGATAACAATGGCCGTGCTGCTCAAAGCATAAAGAAAACCCCAAGTCAAACTTTCTCCCAAACTTGGCTGCTTTACCAGCCAAACCAATGCTGCTGTTAGGATAATGGTAAACAGAACTTGAGCACCTCCGCCCAATAGCACATACTTCTTAATTTTTTTAAGATTTGAGAAGGAAAACTCCAACCCAACCGTAAAGAGGAGCAGAATGATTCCAATTTCAGCATACACTTCTACTTCCTCCATATCCGCGAAATAGCTCGTCGTATTCGGACTGAGTAAAACCCCTGTTATGAGGTAGCCGATTACGTAGCGGATTTTTAGCCAGTTGCAAATGAGAATGACGGCCGTAGCGATTCCAAAAATCGCGCAAATGTTGAGGAGAATATGATGTTCCATGATCGATTCCGATTCTGTCTCTTCGGGGTTGATTGCTATTGGTGGTTCGGTTTGTACTCGGTGTTTTCGGGTACAAAAGTAGCTGAATCGAAACAGAAAAAGAGAAACCTCCGACTATGAGGCAATAAGAAGAATAGATCGCCTTACCGGTCTTAAATAGGTATGTTCAGGTGAACGGTTTAAACCCGTCCCGTACCCAGAGCTTTTAACATCTTTAGATGGTAATAAACCGCAGCGACAAATGTTGGCTGAGTATAGTAAGGTAACTCGAATTCCGCGGCCGTGTCTCTCACAATCTTGGAGATCTTACGGTAATGAACATGACAGATATTCGGGAATAGGTGGTGTTCAATCTGAAAATTTAACCCTCCCGTGAACCAGGTCAATAAGCGACTTTTCATTCCAAAATTTGTCGTGGTTCTCAGCTGGTGTACCAATCGATTTTCTTCAATGCGATTTTCTTCTTCGGTAGGTTCGATAAAATCAGAAACCTCCATTACGTGAGCTGGCTGGAAGATCAAACTCAATGAAGTTCCTGCTACAACATGCATGGTAATAAACATAAGAACTACCCACCATCCTGAGACCGGTAAGAGAATCATTGGCAAAACGAGAAAAACCGAGAAGTACACGAGTTTGCGCGAAATGATTTCCAGGATATAAAGCGCAAAAGAAGGCTTCGATATCAAACCCATTTTGCGGTACTGAAATGATTTCTTAAAGTCTTTGAGAATCACCCACGTCAATGTAGAAATGGCATAGAAAAACACGGCATAAAAATGCTGGTATCGATGAAACCACTTTCTCTTTTGGTAAGGTGAAAACCGCAATACATGGCGGTATTCAATATCGTCATCTGCCCCTTCAATATTCGTGAAAGAATGGTGCAATACATTGTGCTGTGTTTTCCAAATGGTTGGGTCAATACCCAGCAACCAGGTACACGCCGTAAGCAGTCTTTTCCAGTTTTTCTTGCGAGTATATGAACCATGGATCGCATCGTGCATTACCGATGTTCCGATAAAGGCCGCACCGGCACCCATAATTACCCACATAAGGAATAATAATGGAATACTTTCGAATTGAAAAATCAGCATAGCCAAAAAGGGAAGTAGGAAGGTTCCCAATGCGCATATGGTTTTAAGAACCATTTCTGCATTTCCGCTTTTCTTAATATCTGATGATGAAAAGTATTCATTAACCCTTTTCTTAAGCGTTTTCGCGAAAGCTGAGTTTACCTCGGTTGAAAATCTATACTTTTTCAAAATGGAGTTGGATTAAATTCGGATTCAGAAAGAATTGATCTGAATTTTACTGAATGATTTTTGCTCGACAATCGTTTTCGGCAAGGGGGTCTTTTCTTCACTTTTCTTTTGCTGGGAATCTTAAGACCAACGCGAATATAACGGTAAACGAAAATAATCGTTCAGTGATTGCGCGAAATCGTGTTAAATATTGATTGTTAATATTGAACTTCTAACAAATAATGAATTCCAATCAATCAGGTCTAATTACTGATTAACAATCCTTTCCAAGCGAATGCGATGATTTCGCTGTAAAATCACCGGGTATAAATTTCCCACGATATTCATGACGGAAATAAAGGCGAAAATCTCCCAACGCCCCAGCCAAAGCAAAGGGATAGCCAGAACCCAGGTTAGAATCAAACCACCCAGATGACCAAACTCTGATTGCTTGGTTTGGTAGATCATGTTGTCAAGCCCCTGTCTGGTTCCATCAAAGAATTTCTTGCGGTTCTTTTTGGTGCCCCAGAAGAATACCATCAGAAGTTTTCTGAAGATTTCTACTTTCATCAAAGAATAAAGGCGTTTAATCAATTGAGGATTAGATACCTTATAGTAAGATGCAGGCAGGGCTTTGTGCGTTGGAAAGGCAAAACCCACACAGGCAAATGTCCCAGTAGCACATAGCGTAAGGAACCACCCCAAAATAAAACTCGCAAAAAGAGGGATTTCGTCGACCTTTTCTGAAATTAAAAATTCGAATTGCAGGTAAGTCTGATATCCGAGAAAAACGGAAAAAGCCGTTAGCAGGATTTTTTTGGAAAGCTGAATGATCTGAAGTTTGGTTTAAGCGCAAATCTAGAAAAGGAATGCTTAGCGTTGGGTAAACATGATTTTGTTGGTGCAGCCAGCCGTTTAATAATCGACGAACAAGGACAAATTCAACAATTTCTTACCCTTTGCAGAACCTTTGAGATTTTCTCGTCTTCGAATTTGTCCGTTTCATCTCATTTTCATTGGCAACATGGGTTTTACGACCCTTTTTTTGGCTTGGAAAGCCCCGATAAATCCTTTCCTGAAATGCCGAAAAAGAACATTCAATGTCACGGGAATCGAATGGTTAGATTTCCAAAAGAATCTGCACTACCATGGAAATCTGCAATTCAGCCTTTATGCCATTTTTCGCTGTTTCTATGGATATTAATCTTTAATTCTAGGAACGCTAGTAGCCAGCAAGTTCATACTTACAATAGCCCGGGCAGCGATTGCTACTGCGCCATGACTTACGGCGACCAACCAAACAATCCCAAAGGACTCTTGGTAATCGAAACCAACAGCGAAGATGTAGAAACCTACAGTCGCGAGAATTTCCTTTTGGAATCAGGTCGATTTGATGATTATTTGATCCTTTACGTCGAGATAAAAAGGCTCGGAGCCGTATCAAGCAAAAGCTGTTTGGAACATGTAACGAAGCTCTATTCGGGTATAAAAAGAATCAATCCTGAAGTAATTTTTATTCTGAAAGAATGGATTCCCTCCCATGTTGTTCTGCAATCGGTTTCTACAAAAGGCCCTAAATACGCGACGATC
Source organism: uncultured Cryomorphaceae bacterium (assembly GCA_964635965.1). Classification (GTDB taxonomy): domain Bacteria; phylum Bacteroidota; class Bacteroidia; order Flavobacteriales_D; family Cryomorphaceae; genus JAKVAV01. The sequence continues at coordinate 5,009 of CAZWQX010000070.1, read as the reverse complement.
TTATATACCAAGTCTGGAACCGAAGAGCTCCGACAAAATCTTGATGAGCTCGTTTTTTCAAAACCATTTAAGATTAAAAATGACTTCACCCACGAAGAAGTATTGTACCAAGAAAAGATGTCCAACTACGCGAAGAATTCGGATTTGTCTCTTTTTTTATTCCCATCGGTTTTAACCGGACAAAGACTCGGTTTGGACAGGGGAGCCATCACCTCGTATGGGATTTCGTTTTCCAAGAATTTCAAAGCCAATCAAAGTGCAAGATTCACAATTGGTACTTCTTTAAAAATTCCAAATCAGAGCGCGGTCCAGTCTTCTATTCAGTCAGATGTGCAATCTGCGGTTTTCGCTGGAGAAGACAGCCTCAATATCAATCAAGAAATTGCAGGACATATCGTTCTATTCACCCAATTAGACTACAAGTATTTCTTAACTAAAGATGAGCGATTTAGATGGTTCGTCGGAGCTGGAGCCGGCTTTACCAATGTGACATCCATACGTGGAAACATTGACGATACAATCGACCTTACCTCAATAGATTTGAACGACCCGTCGTCGTTTCAGGATGCGTTTGACCAAGACGACATTAGTCCTGAACTAGACCAGACCAACGAAAATTACCTAACGGGGCAATTGGAATTCGGACTTGAATACCGAATCACTCCCGGAGCCAAATTTCACGCCTCCATACCTGTTAAAAACTATTTCGACAGAAATTTGAACTCCACAGGTTCGAGCTCTTTCGGATTGAATTTCGGCTTGTCGTTTACGGTTAATCCGGGAAAGTTAGGGAAGGGATCCTTCTCTGAATTACATGATTAGAATGGATTTGGGGAAGATTCAAAGCGATATTTGTCCGTTTGGGGTGAAAATCGAAACTCAGAATGAATGATTCCCCGTTTATTTGAATTAGGGCTTTGGATTCGGACATTTCGAAGAACTTCTTTAAGCTTCCGAGACTTATTTTTTGTTTTATTCTAGATTTATCCAAAAAGGGGATTCCGTCCAAATCACTCTATGCTTTCAAGAAGTAAAAAGCACAAACTCACCAGAACCGCGTTGGTTCTTTCGCCGCTAATGGGAGCGGTAAGTATCATCCCCATTGTACTTTTCATCACTTCCATACCTGATCCGGAGAATCAGTACATTCTGGATCCAAAGCTGATGGCAGGAGGATGGTTTTTTATTTCGATCGCGATTTTTATTCAATGGATAATTAATATTTGGCTTTTTGGACTTCATTTTAAACACAGCGTTGTTCGGGTCATTGCGTCATTCGTCCTCAGTTTACTACTCATATCCGTCTTCATACTTATCAGAAACAACTTGATAGCGTTTCGTCCACCTGAGATTGGCGTTTTTAAATTTTATCCATTTGTTGGATCTCTCGCGAACAATGCGTTCGTACTTATCTTGATCGATCTTCTCGTTACTCGCGAAAGGCGGGATGAACTGGAGTTGGAACGCACTCAAATTGAGCGGAATAGTCTTCAGATACGATTGGATCAGCTCAAGCATAAGATTCACCCACATTTTCTATTTAATGCATTGGGAAACCTCAAGGCCTTAATAACTTCAGATCCTGAATTGGCTAGAGAATACGTCACATCGTTGTCAACATTTTTACGAGACTCCCTGAAAGACACTTCGAAAGAGATCGTATTTATCAAGGATGAGGTTGCTTTACTTGAAAACTACATACACCTTCAGAAAATTCGTTTTGGTGATTCGTTAAAGTTTGAGATCAATCTGGTTAAAGAAGTGACCGAAGAATTCAGAGTGCCGGCATTCACGTTCCAGCTACTGGCCGAAAATGCCATTAAGCACAATGGTTTCAGCAAAGAAAATCCGCTGGTGATTACCATTGGCCAATTGGATGAGGAAGGTTCGCTTACTTTTGAAAACTCCTACCTCCCCAAAGATCCGGTGAATGAGTCTACGGGATTTGGGGTAACCAATCTCAAGGAACGTTTTAGGTATTTGAAAGCGACAGAACCACTCTTCGAAATTGATCGAGAAGAAATGAAATACAGAGTCACCATATTTCCGCTGCAAGTATGAAAGTACTGATCATCGAAGATGAGCCACTGCTGGCCGATGAGTTGAAAATGGAAATAACAAAGGCCAACTCGTCGGTTGAGGTGATGGGCATTTTGGGTTCGGTGGCCGAAGGGATTCAATACTTTAAGGATTCCGGTTTCGAAGAAGATGTAGACGTCATTTTTTCGGATATCCAACTTTCCGATGGACTCAGCTTTGAGATTTTCCAAGAGTGTCAAATATCAACGCCGGTCATTTTTTGTACAGCCTTCGATGAATATGCCCTCGAAGCTTTCAAGTCAAACGGTATTGATTACATACTGAAACCATTTGATTCGTCACAAATCTCCAATGCACTTAGAAAGTATACCAACCTTGTTGGAGGTGGTGACTCCAACGTAGACTTTAAACAATTGCATTCCGTTATTCGTGAAGAAATTCAAAACTCCAAGGGATCGATATTGGTATCAAAGGGAGATTCTATTATCCCTGTTTCCTTGAGTGAGATTAGATTAGCTTTCATCGATAGTTCCGTTACCTACATTATCACGGTCGATGGATCAAAGTATGTCGTGGATGAAACACTTGACCACCTGCAAAAGGCATTGGGAAATCACTATTTCAGGTTGAATAGACAGGTGATCATTCACCGAAAAGCCATAGAAAAGGTAAGCAGGTATTTTAGCAGAAAGCTGCTCGTGCATTCCAAGATTCCTTTTGACGGCAAGCTTTTGGTAAGCAAGGAGACCTCTTCTTCTTTTCTAAAGTGGCTTGAAAGGGCCTAGCTGCCGCTTTAATCTCATTTCTGTCCGTTTCGCTAAAAAATACGCTCGATTCTCTAGAGGTTGAAATCATCTTTGTTTTCAATATGAGAAAAGGAATTGGACTTTTGGCGGCGATGTTCTTAGCAGTCGGATGCGTTTTTGGTCAAGCCAAATTCACCATATCGGGAGAAATCGATAATGCGAGCAATGGAGAGGTTATGCCTTTCTGTAATGTGATTGTGAAAGAACTGAGCGGAGTGGGAACTACCTCGAATATCTATGGATTCTATTCCCTCACACTCGAAAAGGGAACTTATTCAATAGAATACTCGGCTCTTGGCTTTACCCCAAAGATTATTCAGGTAGAGCTCAATGAGAACCAACGAATTGATGTAGAACTTGAAGAGAATGTTCAATTACTAGGAACGGTAGAAATAACCGACACGAAAGAGAATGATAATATCACTTCCAATCGAGGGAGTGTATCCACCATCGACATGAAAGAGGCTCAGGTTGTAGCCTCTCTCGGTGGTGAGCCTGATATATTGCGTGTTGCCCAGCTCAATCCAGGCATAAAACCGGCAGGTGAGGGGTCTTCGGGATTTTATGTTAGAGGTGGGGCCTTGGACCAAAATTTGATTTTGCTCGATGAGGCTCCCGTCTATAATCCCTCTCACTTGCTTGGTTTTTTCTCGGTGTTTAATGGCGATGCCTTAAGCGGTGCGACCGTTTATAAAGGTGGAATGCCCGCTGAATATGGTGGTCGCACAGCCTCAGTGATGGACATCCGGATGAAGGAAGGGAACATGAAAGAATACAACCTCTCGGGAGGTATGGGTATTCTTTCGGGCCGACTGACATTAGAGGGTCCCATCGTCAAGGACAAGGGATCCTTCATGGTGTCGGGGAGACGAACTTGGACCGATCTTTTGCTCAACGCTTCAGGTGATGCGTCTCTGGAAAGTTCCGTGCTCTTTTTCTATGATCTGAACATGAAGGCCAACTACAAAATCAACGATAAGAACAGGGTTTTCCTCTCGGGGTACTTCGGCAGAGACAATTTTGGGTTTGAAGACCAGTTCGGACTCGACTGGGGGAATGCTTCGGGTACCTTGCGGTGGAACCACATCTTTTCGGATAAGCTTTTTAGCAATACCTCGCTTATATACAGCAATTACGATTACGAATTCAGCTTTAATGAGGATGAGGATGAATTTGCCGTTCAATCCATCGTTCGAGACATCAATCTTAAACAGGATTTTTCGTATTACCTGAACAACAAGAATACCGTGAAATTCGGTTTCAATGTGATTGATCACCGCATTGAACCTGGGAATCTGCGCGCGGGCGCTAATACAGGTTTGAACTCTAGAACGTCTACACCTCTCCGAGGAATAGAATCGGCCGTTTACCTGCAAAACGAACAAACGCTAAATAGTAAATGGAGCTTGAACTATGGACTGCGTGTGTCATCCTTCTCTCAGCTGGGTGAAGACGGTAATAGCTATCGGTTCGATGATACCGGAAACGTAACGGGATCGGAATTTTTCGAAACGGGAGAGGTGATCGAGACTTATTTTGGTTGGGAGCCCAGACTGTCGGTGAACTATCTGATGGATGAGACTCAGTCTCTGAAGCTCGGTTTCAACCGCAACTATCAATACGTGCACCAGCTAACGAATGCCACCGCATCAACACCAACGGATGTGTGGATCATGAGCACGGAGAACATCGCTCCCCAAACCGCCAATCAAATCTCCCTTGGCTATTTCAAAAACTTCAAAGACAATGTCTACGAGGCTTCAGCCGAAGTTTACTACAAAGACATGGACAATGTCATCGATTACCGAAATGGCGCCGAAACTCAACTCAACGATTTTTACGAGGGTGATCTTTTGCAAGGAACGGGAGAGTCTTATGGTTTGGAATTATTCTTGAAAAAGCGGAAAGGACGATTTACCGGATGGTTGAGCTATACGCTTTCCCGAACGCTCTATACCATTCCGGGGATAAACAATGGGGAAGCATTCTCGGCACGTCAAGATCGAATTCACGATATTTCCTTGAGTACCTTTTACGAGCTGAATAAGTCGCTCACATTATCAGCAAACTTTATCTATTACACGGGAGATGCCGTAACATTTCCATCGGGTAAGTACGAGGTAGATGGCACCGTAGTGCCGCTTTACACTGAGCGCAACGGTT
>CAZWQX010000069.1:0-19734 GCA_964635965.1 uncultured Cryomorphaceae bacterium | reverse complement strand
ATCATCGATCAGTACAAGCACTACAGCATGGTTATCGACCGAAGCTAGGATCGAATAGGAGTTCAGTTAGTTCTTCAAATGGTTGTGGCGGCTGATAATTCCTGTCGGAATAACAATTGGCCATAATTTTCAGATAGGCCGGCTTTTCGCCATACTTCACATATTCCATAAGAACGTTTCCGAATAACTGCTTCAAGGGTAGTTTCAATTCCTTGTCGAAAGCGGGTTTTAAATAATGGCGTTCCGTGGCCTGGACCGACTCCGCTTTCTCGGCTAGTGTTACGTCTGAGGTATAGATCTGATATCCGTTGGCTAAAACAACATCGCGAAACCAGTCCATCAAATAATGGAATTCTTCGGGCCGTATCCCAACTTGTTCGTCAAAAAAGAATCCATTGGCTTGGGGAGTGCGGTAAACATGAAAACCCGGAATATTATTGCTTTTTGAAACCTCCTCGAAACTCCCGGTCAGTGCTTCGAATATTTCATACGGCCGATCAGATGCTTTCCACACGACAAAATCGGACATAAACCTCTCCCCTCTCACCAGTTTCTTGGTGATCGGATTAAGTTCGAGGTTCTCCTTTTTGTCCTTCTTAAATATTTGACTTAACAATCTATCGACAAAATCGCTTCCCATTGATTTACATTTGATGTATGCAAGAGAATAAAATTCCTATCCGGAAAACGGCGAGATATTTTACTCACGGCGAAGATATAACCTCTGCCAGACGTATTTGGTTTGCTTTACACGGCTACGGTCAACTGGCTAATTACTTCATTCGCAGTTTTGCCCATCTGGACCCCAAAACAAACTTTGTCATCGCCCCGGAAGGAATGAATCGATTCTACCTCGATGGATTATCGGGCCGAGTCGGCGCTACCTGGATGACCAAAGAGGCTCGCCTTGATGACATTGCTGATTATGTGGGCTATTTGGATCAATTGTACCAACATCTTGATATCAATAGTTCGGCAGAAATAATTGCCCTGGGGTTTTCGCAAGGGGTAGCGACCGTTTCCAGATGGATATCCCAGACCCAAATTGCTCGTTTTGACCAAACAATACTTTGGGCAGGTTCATTTCCCGAAGGCTTGGAACCTGAGAAAGCAATCAGGTCACTGTCAGCCATAAAAGTTCATTGCGTTATTGGGGATGATGACCCTTTTATCAATGAAAAAGTCAAAGAAAACCAAGTGACTCATTTGAAAAATCTTGGTTTAAACCCTAATTGGCACAGTTATAAAGGAGATCACCGAATTCCTAAAGATGCTCTTAATCAGTTAATTGAGAAGCTTTGAGAATTTATTAACTATTTTTTTAGTTATTGAACTAATTATTTAGTTAAATTTGGATCATGAAAACGCTAACACGTGCTGAAGAGCAAGTCATGCAGATCCTATGGGACATTAAGGGCGCCTTTGTTAAAGAGGTAATTGAAAGATTTCCCGAACCCAAACCCGCTTACAATACGGTTTCAACTATTGTGAGAATTTTGGAAAACAAAGGATTTGTCACGCATGAGTCTTTTGGAAAATCTCACAAATACATTCCTTCGATTTCAAAGGAGGAGTACCGCTCTTTCACAGCGGAGAAAGTAGTCGACGGATATTTTGAAGGGAATCCCAAGAATCTGGTTTCCTATTTCATTAAAGAAAAAGGAATGGACATGAGTGATCTGGAAGAAATCATGAAAATTATTGAGGACGCAAAAACGAATAAATCATGATCGAGTTTTTTCAATATGCGATTGAGGCCAACTTTTACCTGGTGCTATTTACAGTTTTCTATTTTCTCCTTTTCCGAAGGGAGAAAAATTACCTGGCTAATCGACTCATCCTTGTAGGATCCATGATTTTAGCTTGGACAATTCCAAGTCTATCAATCACAAATGACTTTACTAATCTCATCCCGGCAATAGATTTAACACCGATTCAAATTGGAAGTACTCAAACGGCTGCAGAAGATGCTTTTGCCGGTGCAAGCTTCTCTACCATTCTTTCTTGGTTATATCTGAGCGGGATTATCATCGTCCTCTTTTTTATCATCAGGAATATTATCAGCCTACTAAACTTATTTGCTATCAGCGCCACCGATTCTTTCTCAGGATTTACCAGGGTTTCTCCAAATTCAAACGAAGCATGGAGTTTTTTCAATTTCCTTGTTCTCGGGTGTGATATACCTGAAGAAAACCTAGACTACATAATTGAGCATGAAAGGGTGCACGCTACTGAGAAACATAGTATGGATAAACTATTGCTATCCGTAGTTAAGATTTTGGGATGGTTCAATCCCGCAGTGTATTATCTCGAACTCGCCTTAGAAGAGAACCATGAATTTCGTGCGGACCAAGTAGTTTGCGAGAGGTTCGAAAATACCACCACTTATTCCCACGTCTTGGTGAGTCAGTCATTAGGCGGCATTTCTCACGGTTTATTGTCGCACCAATTTTCTAAAAAATCAATACTCAAATCAAGAATAAAAATGATACATCAAACTAAACAAACGGCAAAAATCAAGTATCTTCTAACAATTCCAGTCATCGCAGTGGCCCTGTTTCTTCACAGCTGCGCCAAGGATGAATCTCCTTCCAGCTCAGGACCTGCAGATGGCCAAAAATCTCAAATAGAGCAAATGGATGACAGCGATGTTTTCGCTGTGGTTGAAAAAATGCCCGAATTCAATGGAGGAACAGAAGGGCTATTTGCGTTCATGAACGAAAACACGGTATATCCAAAAACGGATGGTGAGAGAACTGAGTCAGGCAAAGTAGTTGTAAGTTTTATCGTGGATGAGGGTGGTAACGTAACAAATCCCATGGTAGTGGAAGATGCCTCTGTTGAAAGTCCGGCACTTAGAAAAGCAGCGCTTGAAACGGTGGCAAAAATGCCGCAATGGACTCCCGGAGAGCAAAGAGGAAAAAAGGTAAAAGTAAGACTAAACCTCCCCATCAAATTTGAGTTGGAGTAGGTTAAGATTCCCATTAACGTTGCTAGGCTCGGATGAATTTCCGAGCCTTTCTTTTTACCTTGCGGACATGAAAAAAATGGTAATGTCCATTGCTCTATCCTTCATGGGTTTAGCGATGACTGCTCAAGAAACAGAAGAGATCCTACCGCGGTTTATGACAGAAGCGGAAAAACTGAAATTGGAGTCTTATACTTTCTCATCTTCATCGAAGAGCACTGCATCTCCCCCACCTTTTGAAAATCTGAGGACGATGGCCGAGTGGGAAGAAATCCAAGCTCTCACCATTACCTGGAGGTCGTTTCCTAACATCCTGAAAGAGATTACCAGAGCGGCAAAGGAGGAGACAACGGTAATTATATTTAGTGAAAACCCTGCGTCGACTGAAAATTATCTGATGGGTAATGCGGCCGGTGGGCCATTGAATAATATGGAAAACGTTCAAATTGTAGATGCTGAGTCCAATTCCATTTGGATACGCGATTACGGAGCGAATACGGTTTACGGCAACAGAGTCGATACCCTCGTTCTCGTCGATTGGATCTATAACCGCCCCCGACCCGACGATGATGTGATTCCGGAAGTATTGGCAAATGAACTTGGCCTGGAGCTTTACACCACAACAGAAGAACCGAATGACTTGGTTAATACGGGAGGAAACTTCATGTCGGATGGACAAGGAACAGGTTTTGCCAGCGCACTGATTTTGGAAGAAAACGAAGCGGGAAATCCTTACAATGTTTCGGTGAAATCTGAAGAGGAAATAGACGATATCATGAATCAATTCCAGGGAATTGAGCCGTACATTAAAATGACTCCTTTGCCTTACGATATTATCAATCATATCGACATGCACATGAAGTTACTCGATGAGAAAACTCTCCTTGTTGGTTCTTATCCTGAAGGGATTGCCGATGGTCCTCAAATTAATGCCAATATCGACTTCGTATTGAACAATTATTTGAATCACTTCGGTGAGCCTTATGATGTCATCCGCATTCCGATGCCTGACTCTCCAAGCGGATTATGGCCCGATGATAATCCTCCCGGGTATTATAGAACATATACGAATGGCGTTTTCGTAAATAAGACTTTTATCTACCCTTCATACAGAGAAGAGTATGACACTACGGCTGCTCGGATTTATCAAGAATTATTACCAGGCTACACTCTGGTACCAATTGATTGCGATAATTCAAACTCCAATATTATTTCTCTAGCCGGAGCTATCCACTGTATCACCCATAGCGTGGGAGTGAACGATCCTCTTCTCATTGTACATAATCCACTTGACGACACGGAGGACTCTGTCAATCCCTACAACGTGGTGGCAACGATCGAACATCGATCCGGTGTTGAAAGTGCGGAGCTTTTTTGGAGATTACAGGGTGAGGATGAATTCAGTTCGGTTGCTATGAACGATGCACAAGGGACAAACTGGCAAGCCTTGATCCCTGCCCAGAACCCAGGTTCTATCATTGAGTATTATGTTTCTGCCATGGCTACTAACGGAAAAACACAAGTTAGACCAATGGTTGCACCGGAAGGAACTTGGGAATTTGAAGTCTTAGGCACGGTCACCTCAGTTGAGAAGAATGACCTGATCAAACTCAATCCGGTTTATCCCAACCCTGCAAGCGACTTGGTGAGTATACCTATTGTGGTCAAGAGACCGATGTCGGTCACCATTTATCTCACGGATATCACTGGAAAAATTGTTAGAACTCTCGGTACCAGGCAGGTATCGGGAGATCAAAGGCTTTCTCTCTTTGTGGATGATTTAGCTCCTGGAGCTTATCAGGTTGTGGTTGAAAATGAAAATCTCAAGAGCGCAACAAAACTGATGGTACGTTAATCTTTTGCCAGACCCATTTTCTGTAGGAGAAATCGGGCATTCATATTCTTACAAACACCTCGTTGCAATTTGTAATCGAAGGAAAGCTCATCGTCAACAAAGACTACTTCAAAAGAGAAATTCTCAATTGATCCCGGATACTGATCTTCTAATTCACATAGAGATAGATCATGGGTAGCAATAATGCCTTTTGCCGGAAGGTCTAGGAGCTTTTCCATAAAAAGCTTTGACCCTTCTGCCTTATCCACTGAATTAGTCCCTTTTAATATCTCATCCAGTATGATGAATAATCTTTCTCCCTTTTCCAGTCTGTCGGTAAATTGCCTTAGCCTTTTGAGCTCGCTGAAAAAATAAGACTCTCCATCTCCAAGTGAATCGGATGTTAGCATGCTGGTAAAAAGCTGCGTGGGTTTGAATTGCATCGACTTGGCAGGCACCGATAAGCCGTTCATGGCAAGCAAAAGATTGGTTCCAACCATTCTCAAAAATGTACTCTTACCCGCCATGTTTGCCCCGGTTATAATCAAGAATCGACCTTCCTTTTTGAGTGAAAAATCATTTGGCACCCCTTCTTCGCTCAAGAAAAGGTGTTTGGCCTTTTCAATACTGAATTCATCGGAATCGTTAAAATCGGGATATACGAAACGAGGATGATTAAACAAATAAATCGAGAAGCTGAATCTGGCTTCCATCTCATGAACAAGATTAATCCAGTCATTTACCCTGTTGCCGTATTTCGACTCCCAATTAGCAAGGCGTCGATAACATTGGAAATCCCAAAGCAGAAGCAAATTGAGTACTAATCCGATAAGAATGTTACTTCGACTATCGATCGCATCGCTGATTTTTTTCAATTCCTGAATTGCTTCACCACTCTCATCCAAGAATACATTGCGATAAATTTCTTCTAAAGGCGAATCCTTTGAAGGAGAATGAGTGCGCAGGAGATCCAAAGATCTTCGATAAGCCGTGGCAGTTTTGAGAAGGATTTCATACATCCTAAAGCCTGCAATATTCTTCTTAAAATAGATGCCTACAGGCAGTCCCGAAATGAGTAGACACCACAAATAAGTTCCAAAATCGAAATAGTCCAAAATCCATAATACCATGATTATTAGCATCACAACCGGTAAACCAAAGCAAAAAAGATAAAGCAGGGGCTTAGAATACTTGGGCAAAGGATTGTCGAAGCTTGTTGGAAGTCGTTCCTCAGCGAGCGATTCTTCTGCGCTTTCACATGCCGCAAGAAATCTGAAAATAAATTCAGGTCGGAGTGAAAACTCTTTAGACATTCTTCGCTGTCGAATGATTTCCTCCTTCTCAAGGATGTTTGTGCTTAAGTGCTTCGCTAAGCGCGCTGAAGCGATGGAAGTTTTTGTCCTGTTTATTAATTGAAAGAGGGAGTTTCTGCCAAATACGCCAAGATCGCTCGTAAAAGGATGATCAGAGTTAATGTATTCTTCACCTGTTTCATCGCTTACTCTTTTATGATCTAGAAAATCCAGTTCAAATTGAGCGTACGATTGAACTAGTTTGGCCTCTTTTAGAGAATCACGCAAATCAACGTGCCGTCTAATAAGAAAAAGGAAGCCCGCCAAACCAACAAATACTATAGCTGTGCTGTAGGATAATGGGAAATTTGTGAAATAGACTAGCAATGCCACCCCTACAAAAAGAGATAGGCGCCCTGCCGAAAGGATAGCAATTCGCTTTTTTAAACTTGAAATTTTCTCAGCATATAGCTCCGAAATTTCCCGGTATTGTTCCTGTGGAGTCACTTCGGCAAAAATAGACCATTAGAGTCGGTGAGACGACATTCGAACAAAGAAATGATATTCATGTTAGTATATTAAATGTAGTTACATATATTTGTTGCGTGAATATTGAAAAAGCCATAAAGCAAAAGAAGTTCAGGTCGGAGTATGAAAAGCTGGTAGTCAACATACTTTTCACCTCCAAATGGATTGAATATCGGGAAAGTGTGCTCTTTAAGAAGTACGATTTAACTCTACCCCAGTACAATGTGCTGAGAATTCTTAAAGGTCAATACCCCAATGCCGCAACGGTTAATCTTCTAATCGAAAGAATGATTGACAAAAGTTCCAACGCTTCCAGAATTGTAGAAAAACTAAGGCAAAAAGGCTTGGTTGAACGCACTACTTGTGAAGATGACAGGCGCCGAGTTGATGTAATCATCAGTAATAAAGGTCTGGAAGTCCTTAAAATCGCCGGTAAGGAATTAGATGGTCTTCACAATGAACACAAAGAGAATTTATCATCCGCAGAAGCAGAAAAATTAAACGAGCTTCTCGACAAACTCAGATCATAACAAATAAAATCATGAAAAAAGTAACACTTCTATTAGCAGCATTAGTTTTTGGAGCTGCCTCATTTGCCGGTTCAGGAGAAAAGCAAATTTACTCTATCAATGTGGAGAAAAGCACTATTTACTGGACAGGTGAAAAAGTGACAGGAGAACACACGGGAACTTTGATGATCAAATCAGGTTCGATTGAGGTGGAAGATGGGACTCCTGTGGGAGCCAATTTCATCATCGATATGAATTCAATTGTGTGCACCGATATTGAGGATGCAGGCACCAATAAAAAGCTCATTGGTCACCTAAAATCTGACGACTTTTTCGGTGTAGAGAAATTTCCTGAAGGATCATTCATGGCAACATCATTTACTCCAATAAAAGGAGCATCAGGCAGAGACGCAAACTACACGATTAAAGGAAAACTGACGTTGAAAGGCAAAACTCAAGATATCGAGTTCAAGGCTTTCATTTCAGTTGATGATAGCACCCTTACCTCAAACGGAAGCGCAGTTTTTGACAGATCAGAATACGATATTCGTTACGGTTCAGGGTCTTTTTTCGATAACCTTGGCGACAAAACCATCTACGATGACGTTTCCTTGACATTCGTTCTTTCTGCAAGGAAATAAGTATCAGACATAACCCAAATTAAAAAGCCGGTTTCAAACAGAAATCGGCTTTTTACATATTCTTCCAATCGGGTTCAACGTAGCGAACTTTTGGGCGACTATCCTTTTTGTTTGGGAAGAAATACCGCAACTCAATGGCAAAGTACGCACCTGTCAATGCCCCATTAGCTGCCACGGGAGGAGGCAGACCGTCTCTTAAATAAGTCACTTGGGTGAACATATAATCGCCAAAAGGCTGATGAAATCCCCCACCAAGGTAGAAATAGCCGTCCTCATCGGTTCTATATTCTACGCCTAGGCCACCAATCAGGGCGCCCCTGGCTACAGACCTTCGAATCGCTCCGAACGAATATGTATTGCCCAGTCCAAATGATTCAACATTGCTCGCCACAAAATCAGCCGAAAGACCTAAGGTCACGTTTCCAAACACCCGTTCACCCAACCTCACGTAAACCAGTCCTTTGATTGGAATTTCGTAGGCGATTACATTCAATTCGTTTTCATCCGTAACACCCGTTAAGAGATCGGTAAACTCTTGTGAATAGCGCTGACGGGTGTAATGCAAACCCGTTTCAATATTCCAAAACTCGGTGAGCTTAATGCGCACAATACCGCCAAAACCCAATCCTCCTGATAATCGATAAACGGATTTAAATTCTCCATTTGTCTCATTCAGCACAACGCTATCAGCATTTAAAACCCCTAAATTCAAGGGGGTCTTGAACTCAACGCCAAAAGAAAGCTTGGGTGGCACTTTTTGCGCCAATGAGGGAAGAGAAAAGAAACTGAGAAATATGGAAAAGACGACTAGTCTGAAATGCATTAGGTGCCCACAATCAATGTTTGGCCCACCTTAAGCGATTCGGTTCTTTTTAAGCCATTCATGGCGCACAACTCTTCAATCGAAAGTCCGAATAGGCGAGCTACACGGTAAAGGTAATCACCTTTTTTCACTCGGTATTCTTTCGTTTCAGGAACGGCAGCTAGAAATGACCCGGATTTAGTCAAATGTACCACGTTACTGCGCAATTCATTCTTTTTAAAATCAATTAATTGAGAGGGTTTGATAGGAACCCCTTGAAAGCGAATTTCAAAGTGCAGGTGTGAACCGGTTGAATTTCCCGAGCTACCCCCAAGTCCTACCACATCACCTGCTTCTACCACATCTCCCGGTTTGACCTTGAAACGGTGCAAATGCGCGTAGGTGGTTTCCAGACCGTTGTAATGTCTCACTACTACCACTCTACCGAAGCCTTTGTAATAGCGGGCCACTCGAACCACTCCGGGGAAAGCAGAATGAACCGGATCCCAAACCTCTAAATCGATGTCAATTCCATTGTGATTTCGGCCATATCTCCAACCAAAACGACTCGTTACCACCCCATCAAACGGAATGTGGAAATCGCAATTTGCCAAACTATCCACCAGCAGTAATGCCATGGTAGAATCAAATTTTGTCAGATTATTTCTGAATGGATTCGGTACTTGTGTGTTCCATTCACCGTAATACACATTCGACGGATACGGACTATCGTCATAAGGCACGTAGAGCTCAAAACCTTTCGGTTCGTCAATAGCTCGATCAATGGCATTCATATACAAGCTGACTGCATTAAGCGTAGCCTGAGAAACATACTCCGAATCAAAAATGCTATCAATCACAGAGTCTAACTCTCCGTGTCTTTTTTGTGACAACATCTTGTAAACACTTACCTGATTGACCAGGTCAACGGGAACCGTGTCTAATCGAACTAAACTATCGAGGTAGTTTTCGTAAAATTCATCTGAAAAATCGGGTTGAGGAATGAAGCGAACCTTTGCATCATAAACAACCATAGCCGAAGAGGTATCTCTCTTGGCAGGATCACTATTTCCAAGACAAAATCCTGGTAAAAGCAGGATTAGGGCGAATAAGGGGGACAAATTCATCCTTGCAGGGGCTTTGAATTCGCTTATTATACTGAAAGAAAACACTACGGGTTACTCAAAATATATCCCAAAATGGCAATAATCACGACCAAGAACGTGAAAATCAATACAAAATTGCGAAATCTGTTATCACCCAGGAATGGTTTTCGATAGTAATTGCCCACTTCATCATTCAACTCGGCTGCCTTTTCCTCATATTTTCTATGAATACCGAATAGGTGCCTCCGAACCAGATCCTTACCACTTCCGCGCTCAAATGGAATTTCATTTTCAATTAGTAAAGCTTCAAAATAGTCGGCATGGTCTTTTGCATAATAGTAAAACACCAAATAGCTCCTTTGCTTCTCGTGTGTTTCGAAGTTTCGATATGTAATTGACTTATTCGCCATCAATCCATTCGGTTGCATATTCGAGCGGTTTTCGATGACTCTTTGGCCATTCAACTGAAGGGTAGCCAAAATATAGTAAGCCTAAGATCTTGTCGTCATTTTTTAAACCAAAAGAAGAGTTGGCCTCCTCGGTGTAAAGAAATTTCGGCGACGACCAAAAAGATCCCAAACCATATGCGGTAGCGGTCAACAAAATATTCTGCGCGGCGCAACTAACGGCTTCTATTTCTTCCAACTCAGGAATACGAGTGCCTTCGGTTCTCTCCATTACCAAGAGAACGAGCATAGTGGTTTTATCTATTCTCGCCTTAATTCGATCGTATTTAACTTGTTTGAAATCCTCTTCCGGAGTCAATCTCGTGTAGAGGTCCAAAAACTTCTCTTGCAAAATTTTTCTTCCTTCTCCTGAAAACACCTTGAATCGCCAAGGCTGTGTTTTACCATGGGTTGGTGCCCACAACGCATTGGTCAAGATTGTTTCAATCATGTCCTTTTGAACCACACGGTCAGTATACTGTTCAGGGTATATTGTTCTCCTGTTTCGAATCAAATCGTTTATTTCGCTCAGATTATATCTCATGGAAATCAAATGAATTGGCAAAATTAATCAATAGGTTGCCCATGGAAAAAACTACCAACATCAATAATTGTTTCGGCATCAAGAATGCCTTTCTTCTATGTGTCTCATGTCTAACCCTTCTCACCTCATATGGGCAGAATGACAGCCTTTTTATCCGGGGAGTATATGATGAAGTTTTAACTGAGGGGCATGCTTATGAGAATCTTCGCCAATTATGTAAGGATGTTGGTCATCGATTAAGCGGTAGCGAGGGTGCGGCAAATGCAGTGAAATGGTCTGAAGCGAAAATGCTGAGTTATGGATTTGACAAAGTTTGGTTAGAAGCTGTAACTGTGCCTAAATGGACCCGTGGTGAAAAAGAGAAGTGCAAGATCACAGAGACAGGACAAGATTTAGATGTATTAGCCTTGGGTTTTAGTGTCGGAACAAATGGCTCACTCACCGCTGAAGTGGTTGAATTTGAAACCATGCAGGCCTTGAAAGATGCGCCTGAAGGGTCGCTAGAGGGTAAAATTGCCTTTCTGAACCAAGCCATGAATCCCAAATTAATCAGCACGTTCAGTGCTTATGGTGGCTGTTCGGGAGGAAGGGTGAGAGGAGCATCAGAAGCGGCCAAAAAGGGCGCTATTGCATTCGTAATGAGATCACTGGGGCTTCGTGCGGATGATTTCCCACATACAGGGGTGATGTTCTACGCAGAAGATGTCGATAGTATACCCGCATTTGCGCTGAGCACCAATTCATCTTTCATTTTGGCCAACCTAATGGACGAAAAGGAATCCGTGAGTTTGACGCTTGAATCTAATTGTGAATTTCACCCTGATGTTACTTCTCACAACGTAGTTGCGCAGATCACGGGAAGTGAGAATCCGGAAAAGGTAATCACAGTTGGAGGGCATCTCGATAGTTGGGATGTAGGAGAAGGAGCTCACGACGATGGAACGGGAGTGATTCAATCTTTGGAGGTATTGAGGCTATTTAAAGCGCTCGACTACAAACCGAGACACACAGTTAGGTGTGTGTTTTTCATGAACGAGGAAAATGGTGCTCGTGGAGGTAGAACTCATGCTGAAGAATGTAGGAAACGAGGAGATAAACACCTCGCCGCGATGGAAAGCGACCGTGGTGGTTTTGCCCCGAGAGGTTTTACCGTTGATGCTTCAAAAATGGAAATCGAATATCTGGCTGAATGGGTGGATTTATTTGAGCCCTATAATATCCATTTCATCAAGCCAGGGTATGGCGGAGTAGATATTGGTCCTTTAAAAGAATTCGGAACACCCTTAATCGGGTTTGTCCCTGATTCACAGCGGTATTTTGACGTTCACCATACTGAGAACGACGTATTCGAAAATGTGAACCAGCGAGAACTAGAACTTGGTGCAGCCTCAATGGCGTCATTAATTTATCTCATTGATCGCTACGGTATGCCCGAAAAGGTTGATCCTTAAATTCGATTATCTCCATCGAGGAGATCACCCAAACCTCCAAGAATACTTCCTTCACCTTTTCTTTTACCCCCCATTTTCGGCGCGGCGCTAATGATTTTATCCGCCAAGCGGCTAAAAGGCATACTTTGTATCCAAACTTTTCCCGGACCTCTCAGGGTAGCGAGAAATAAACCTTCACCTCCGAAAAAAGCGTTTCGAATGCCTTTCACCATTTCGATATTGTAATCAACAGTTTGGGTAAATGCAACAAGACAACCGGTATCTACCCTGAGAATATCAGTTGAAGATAGCTCCCGCTCTATTATGGTTCCTCCTGCATGAACAAAGGACATTCCATCACCTTCGAGTTTTTGCATGATAAATCCTTCACCACCAAAAAGACCTACGCCAATTCTACGCTGAAACTCAATCCCAACTGAAACACCTTTAGCCGCACAGAGAAAAGCCTCCTTTTGGCAAATAATCTTGCCCTGATAATGGGTTAAGTCAAAAGGAACGACCTTGCCCGGGTATGGTGCAGCAAAAGTGACGTGTCGTTTGCCATATCCAATATTGGTGTATGTGGTGAGAAAAAGGCTTTCACCCGTGAGAACTCTCTTTCCTGCAGAGAGAAATTTGTTGAGTATTCCTTGGTCCTTATTTGACCCATCACCAAAAATGGTTTTCATTTCTATGGTGTCATCCATAAACATGAGAGAACCTGCTTCAGCGACAACTGACTCCTGAGGGTCAAGCTCAATTTCAACACATTGGAGTTCCTCTCCTACTATTCGATAATCTATTACGTGGTCGTTCATTTGATTAGTATTTAGCGATTAGTCTGTTCCAGTCTGAACCTGCAGGATTCTCAAATATTTCTAGGTCGAAGTGCTTAACGGAAGCCAAAATATGATCGAATATGTCCGATTGGATTCCCTCGTATTGAACCCAACTTTGAATGGCCGAAAAGCAATAAATTTCCAGTGGCACCCCTTTTTCCGTCGCATCTAGTTGCCTGACCATACAGGTCATTTCATGATTAAGCTTGGGATTTCCTTTTAAGTATTGCAAGATATAAGCTCGGAAGACTCCGATATTGGTCATTCGGCGTCCATTGACCTCTGAGGAGTCAATGTCAATTTGATTATCTCGATTGAAGTCTTCGATCTCCTTTTGCCCATTCCTGATGTACTCTTTGACAATACCGATTTTCGAATACCGCTCCAGCATTTCGGGAGTGCAAAACTTAATTCCTGAAATCTTGATGTTTACAGAGCGTTTGATTCGGCGTCCTCCACTCTCTTGCATCCCACGCCAATTCTTAAAACTATCTGAGACAAAAGAATAGGTTGGCACCGTAGATATTGTTTTATCCCAGTTCGCAACTTTGACTGTTGTCAAATTGATTTCGATCACGTCACCATCCGCCCCATACTGGGGAACAGACACCCAGTCTCCAATCCGCACCATATCATTAATGGTGAGTTGAATGCTTGCCATAAAACCGAGAATGGTGTCTTTGAAAACCAAAATCAATACGGCTGATACCGCACCAAGTGCGGTGAAAAGTGTCAATGGATTCTTACCAAAGAGAACTCCAAAAAGAACGATTCCTCCAATGGACCAAATCAGGATTTTCGCTAACTGAGTAAAACTGGCAATTGGTTTGTCTTTGAACTTTGGCGATCTATGGAGAAATATGGATAGTGCTCCAATAAAAGAGACCAGAACCCTTATAAAGATCAAAAGGACGAATGCATCTGTAATTTGCTCAATTGCCGGGATCGCCCCTTGGTAATCCGTAAAAACTATTGGGCTGAGTTCGCTGATTACCAGAGCCGGAATAATATGTCCAAGTTTTCGAAATACACCTTGCTCAAGAAGTACATCGTCCCAATCAGTACTCGTTTTGCGGATTAGCCGTTCGATAACACGGTTGATGATCATCTGCCCAATCCACCAAAGGATAAGGGCGATAAAAACCATAATCAGACATAAAATGAGCATTTTGACCGTTTGGGTCATGGATGAGTCTACACCAATCGTGTTCAAAAGCCAGTCTTCGATGAACTGTGCAAAGGAGGTTTCAGTTTCTTGCATGACTCAAAATTAATCATTAGAAACTGTGTTGCACGGTAAAACAAGGCGAACGGCTTTACCGTTGTACAAATGGTTTTATACCTTTAAGTGATGCAAGGATTTTTATTTCGTGAGTATATTCCTGAGCGTGATAAGCGCTCCCCTTTTGAAAGACTCTTGGAGATATTCTTGGAGCTGATCACCTATACTTCAGGTGATGCAGATGAAGCACTCGACTGGCTGCGAGAATTGGACAGGGAGCACGGACTGACTGATGAAAATTACACCATCGACGATTTTATTGAAGACCTTTTTGAAAAAGGATATCTACAAAATGGAGGAGGGGATGGTGAAGGGGAAGGTACCGGCGGCGGCTTAGGCATTTCTTCAAAAACAGAACAGGCTGTCCGAAGACGTGCCATGGATCAGATCTTCGGAAAAATGCGGAAGAGCAATACGGGAGGACATCGCACGGGACAAATCGGATCAGGAGACGAGCCTACGGGAGATCGGCGTCCATTTCGTTTTGGGGACAGGCCTGATCAGATTGATTTTACCGATAGTATCCGAAATGCTCAGATCCGCTCGGCTGGAGGTGACTTTAATCTGTACGAGCAGGATTTGGAAATACGAGAAACAGAACTTAAGGCTTCCGCTTCTACGGTGCTGATGATCGACATTTCTCACTCAATGATCCTCTATGGTGAAGATAGGATCACTCCGGCGAAAAAGGTCGCGATGGCTCTGTCAGAGTACATTACGACGCGTTATCCGAAAGACACCCTTGACATTGTTGTTTTTGGAAACGATGCCTGGCAAATCAGCATCAAAGAATTACCCTATTTGAAAGTTGGCCCCTACCATACCAATACCGTCGCAGGACTTCGATTGGCAATGGATATTCTTCGAAGACGCAAGAACAACAACAAGCAAATATTCATGATTACTGATGGTAAACCATCCTGCTTGAAGACCAAAGACGGCTACTACAAAAATAGCTTTGGTCTAGATCCGATGATCGTCAATAAGTGCCTCAATCTCGCCTCAGAATGCAGGAAGATCAACATACCAATTACAACCTTTATGATCGCTCAAGATCCCTATTTACAAAAGTTTGTGGAGGATTTTTCGGAAGCCAATAACGGGAAGGCGATTTACACGGGACTCGGAGGTTTAGGAGAGTGGATCTTCAGTGACTACGAGCGTAACAGAAAAAGGAAGCAATAATACTTGCTGATTTTCTAATTGTTCATCTTTTGAACCACCTCGGTATTTCAAAGTGTGTTTCTCGTTTTTAGACTTACACGAAAGGTAAAGACTTCTATCTTCTGGAATTCTTGCTTTTGGGTATATTGAAGACGTATTAGAAGAATTTTCTTCCAAACTCGCTATGAACAACTATCTGACATGAAACCCTTTCTTACCACAATCCTGATATGCCTCGGGCTAATTAACCCCTTGAAATCTCAAGAGCTTATTCCCTTCCCTCTCGAAAATGCCTACTGGTTGAATGGACATTATTCCTGTACCGACGTATTGACTAATTGCTATTTGTCATTCACCTCCCAATATTTCACCGCGGGAGACACCTTGATAAACGGAACGGTGATGACTAAAATATTGACGGATTTCCCAGACGATTTATGGGAACAAGATAATCAGGGTCCTCCCAGGAACTACGTTGCTGCCTTGAGAGAAGAATCAGGAAGAGTGTATCTAGTTCCTTGGTTCCAAGATGAAGAAATCCTCCTTTTTGATTTCACCTTAGAGGTTGGTGAAACCGTTCAGGTTTTTGCCGGGGGGTTCGAACCAGAATTAATCGTAGAAGACATCACCTATGAGGATTTCGATGGTATTACTCGAAAGGTTATTCACTTCAGTTATGGAAAATGGATAGAAGGCGTTGGCAGCGATAGAGGGCTTTTTTGGGAGATCACTCCTAATGTATCGGGGTATTACACTTGGCAAGAATGTGTTATTATCGATAGCGAGGTGATTTTCGATCACGAACAAGGGGTGCTGAATTGTATCATCCAGTCAGTAAGTGAGATAGATCGGAATATCTCCATTTATCCCATCCCGGCAGATGACAGAATTACGGTTGACGGAATAACAGGAAAGTGTTCTTTTGAAATTCTAGATTTTCAAGGAAGAAGAATTCAGTCCGAGAAAATTTCGCCCGAACGGAATACCATCATTCTGAATAACGACCTGACTCCGGGTATATACCTGATACGCCTAGAGATGGAATCGAGTGTTCTTTTGCGTCGGATTGTGATCGAATAGAATAAAAAACCCGCTCAAAAAGAGCGGGTTTTTCATTTAGTCTTTGTCAGATTATCCTCCGAAGTCGTCAAAGGATACGTTCTCAGGTGGTACTCCCCAATCATCAACCATTTTTAGAACGGCCGCGTTCATGAGTGGAGGCCCACAGAAGTAAAACTCAATATCTTCGGGAGCATCGTGGTGCGACAAGTAGTGATCAATCACTGCTTGGTGAACGAACCCGGTAAAACCGTCTCCTTCATCCTCCATGCTCTTTTTCTCTTTCCAGTTATCTTCTTCTAACGGCTCTGAAAGCACTACGTGGAAGTCGAAGTTTGGAAACTCTTCTTCAATTTTTCTAAAGTGATCGAGGTAGAAAAGCTCTCTCTTCGAGCGTCCTCCGTACCAGTAAGAAACCTTTCGGTCCGTCTTCAACGTGTGAAAGAGGTGGAAAAGGTGTGAACGCATCGGAGCCATACCTGCTCCTCCACCGATATAAACCATTTCCGAATCGGTTTCTTTGATGAAGAATTCACCGTAAGGTCCGGAAATAGTCACCTTATCACCTGGCTTACAACCAAACACGTAAGAACTACAAATACCCGGATTCACATCCATCCACTTGTTTTTCTCTCTATCCCATGGTGGAGTCGCAATACGAATGTTAAGCATCACGATATTCCCCTCCGCCGGGTGGTTGGCCATTGAATATGCGCGGAAAATCGGCTCGGGATTCTTCATTTTCAGATCCCAAAGTCCAAACTTGTCCCATTCACCTTTAAAATCTTGTGGGTCACGTCCGTGAATGTTCACAAGGTCAGGATGAGCGGTAATGTCGATGTCTTTGAAATCAATCGTTATCGGTGGTACGTCCACCTGAATGTATCCTCCTGCTTCAAAGTCAAGCGTTTCACCTTCCGGAAGTTTTACGACAAACTCCTTGATGAAAGAAGCCACATTATAGTTGGATACAACCTCACATTCCCATTTCTTGATTCCGAAAATCTCTTCAGGGACATGGATCTTCATGTCCTGTTTAACTTTCACCTGACAACCCAAGCGCCAGTCTTCTCCAATTTCCTTTCTGGAGAAATAGGGAGCTTCAGTTGGAAGAATCTCTCCTCCTCCTTCGTTGACCTGACACTTACACATAGCGCAAGTACCTCCTCCCCCGCAGGCAGAAGGCAAGAATATTTTTGCTTCACCTAAAGTGGAAAGCAAGGTGTTCCCCGCTTCTACTTCAATGGTTTTTTCACCATTGATTTCAATCTTCACCAATCCAGATGGAGAGAGTTTTGACTTCGCGAAAAGCAATACACTCACCAGCAATAGAATAACCACCAAAAAGACGGCGATTGTTGCTATGATCGTTACACTCATTTTCCCTTCGTTCTAAATCTATTTATAATTCAATTCCCATAAATGCCATAAAGCCGATACCCATCAAACCGGTGATGATGAAAGTAATCCCTAATCCTCTCAAAGGAGCAGGCACGTCTGAATAGCGAATTTTTTCTCGAATAGCGGCGATGGCGACAATAGCTAAGAACCATCCTACACCACTGCCTAAACCAAACACCGTAGCATCGGCAATAGTTGTGTATTGACGCTCTTGCATGAAAAGTGCTCCTCCTAAGATGGAACAATTAACGGCAATCAGCGGCAAGAAGATCCCCAATGCTCCGTAAAGCGCTGGGGCAAACTTCTCTACAACCATCTCCACAAGCTGAACCATTGAGGCGATAACTGCGATGAACATGATAAAGCTCAAAAAGCTTAGGTCAACAGTCGCCAAGGATGGATCGAGCCATGCTAAAGCTCCTTCTTTGAGAATGTAGTTCTCCAAGAGGTAGTTGATTGGCACGGTAATGCCCAAAACGAAGATAACCGCAGCACCCAAACCAACCGCAGTTTTTACCGTTTTGGATACAGCCAAATACGAACACATGCCTAAGAAGTAGGCGAAAATCATGTTGTCGATAAAGATCGACTTGACGAAAATATTTACCGCTTCCATAGTCTAGTTCTCTTCGATTAGTTTGGTATTACGACTTCTCTGTATCCAGATGATTATACCAACGGTGATCAACGCCATCGGAGGTAAGATCATTAAGTTGTTATTCATGTATCCCGTAGATTCCATGAATTCAGGGCTAATGAATTTCACCTGTCCCATAACAGGCAGTGAGATGGCGCCTGATCCGAATATTTCCCTCACTATGGCTACTGCAACCAATATCCAGGCATATCCGATGGCGTTTCCGATTCCATCAAGTGCCGATGGCCATACTTTGTTACCCATTGCAAAGGCTTCAAAACGTCCCATGATGATACAGTTGGTAATAATCAGACCGATAAATACGGAGAGCTTCTCTGCAATGTCCGGTAAAAATGCCTTAAGGATTTGGTCTACCAAGATTACCAATGATGCTACCACCACCAATTGAACAATAATTCGGATTCGAGAAGGAATCATGTTTCTCATTACTGAGATAATCATGTTTCCAAAAAGCATCACAAATAGCACAGAGACGCACATTACAACCGCCTGCTGCACCTGCACCGTAATTGCCAAAGCCGAACAGATTCCCAGCACCTGCACGGTAATTGGGTTATCATCGTCCAATGGATCGGTCAACAATTTTTTATTCTTCGCCGAGAACAAGGGCTCCCTGGGAACCGCTTCTTTTACTACTTCGCTCTCTTTTTCCGCAACTGCCGTACTCATGGGTTCTGACTTAATTGGGTTTGGTTCTTGAAATATGAATCGTATATGCCGAATGTTCTTTCTAACATTTCATCTACACCATTACTGGTGATGGTTCCTCCGGTAATGCCATCTACTGCGTGCGGATTATCTGCTCCTGCAGAACCTTTCACAACATCAATAGAAACGAGATCACCATTCTCACTGTAGATCTTTTTACCGATAAATGGATCTGAAAACCACGTTTCTTTGATTTCGGCACCCAAACCAGGTGTTTCTGTTTTGTGATCAAATGTGGCTCCATAAATTGTATTGTAATCACTTTCCAATGCAACGTAGCCCCAAATAGGTCCCCATAATCCTTTTCCAATTAAGGGAATCACGAATACCTCCTGTCCATTCACCTCAGCCACGTATAGCGGATAATTTCGGTCTTCAGGTTTTAAAGTTGGATCGCGATATTCCTTTCTGACGTCCACGTTAAATGGGTCTTCTGCATCAGTAGCACTGATATCCCCATCTCGTGTGCTGATTACTTTGCCATCAAAGTCTAAAGTATATCTCTTGGTGACGTTTGCATAAA
>CAZWQX010000068.1:0-19743 GCA_964635965.1 uncultured Cryomorphaceae bacterium | reverse complement strand
TTAGACATAATAGAGATCGCTTCATAGATATTGTCGGTCTGTTGCTCTAATTCGTAAACATCACGAGTTATAGTTGTGCGAGCCGCGTTGCTGTTCTTAAAATTCATAGTTGTAAATTAAAACTTCATTTTGTCAAGCTCTCTCAGAGCATCGGCGTAAAAATTTTCAGCCTTCTTGACGTATTCACTATCGCGAAAATCGTCCACAAATTTATGATAATGTTCGATGGTATCGTTCAATCTTTCTTCTTTCTTTGAATCAATACTGTTGATCGCCAATAGATAAGAGCTTTTCACTACCAAAAATTCAATCTCTTCCCGGTGAGGGCTATCGGGGAAATCCGTTAGCATATTCTGTAACGCAACGGTGGCAGATTTGTAATCTTCGGTGATGTAGTAGAGTTTGGCATTGTTAAATGCCTTCTCTTCGAGCTTCAACCGCAACTCGTCAATCATAGCATTTGTGCTATCTTTCAAAGAGGTTTGAGGATAACGATCCAAAAACAGCTGAAATTCCTCAATGGCCTGCTCCGTATCACTTTGATCCAAATTGGATGAAGGTGAATTCAAATAACTGCAAAAGGCGGCTTTGAAGAGTGCCTCTTCTGCTCTTATGCTTCGTGGGTAAGTCTTCGTAAAATTCTTGTAATAATAGGCGGCAAAGTAAAAATCCTCCAGGGCAAAATGAGAGTTTGCTATGTAGTAGTGAATTTCCTGACTGCGCTCAGAACCCCTAAAAAGAGTACCAAGCTCATCAAACAGAGATAGTGCCTTGCTGTACTCTCCATCCTCATAGTACTCCACGGCCTTGGTATACTTGTATTCTACATCAGTGCTCTTCAATACTTTATTGTATTCAGAACAACCTATGAAAAGCACTGCGAAAAAGAAGAATGAAACCTTAACAGTCTTCAGAAACATCGCGCAAAAATAATCTCTTTTTAATGATTGAAAAAACAATTCACCTTAGTTAACAACGTCAAGCTGTTCGCAGATATTTCTCAAGAATTTTGCCAAGCCGTGCATAAGAGGTATTTTCGCGGCTTGAATTAATTGTCACTCACAATCTTATGCAAGACATTTTTGACAAAATCAAGAACAACAGAGGGCCTTTGGGAAAGCACGCAAAGGAAACTCATGGTTATTTTACCTTCCCAAAGTTGGAGGGAGAAATAGACCGAATGATGGAATTCAGAGGTAAAGAGGTGTTGGTTTGGAGCGTTAATAATTACCTCGGATTAGCAAATCACCCTGAAGTTCGAAAAGTTGATGGGGAAGCTGCAGCCAAATGGGGTATGGGGTACCCGATGGGTGCTAGAATGATGTCTGGTCAGACTGCTCTACACGAAAAATTGGAGCACGAATTGGCGGATTTCATGCAGAAAGAAGATGCCTTTCTTCTGAATTATGGATATCAAGGATGCCAGTCGGCAATCGAGGCATTGGTTGATAGAAATGACGTGATTGTTTACGATTCCGAATCACATGCATGTATGGTAGATGGGGTGCGTTTGCACCAAGGGAAGCGATTTGTGTTCAAGCATAATGACATGGAGAGTTTTGCGAAGCAGTTGGAGCATGCAGAGAAGTGGACGCAGAAAACAGGTGGTGGAATTCTTGTTGTTACCGAAGGTGTATTCGGAATGGCTGGAGACCAAGGAAGACTAAGTGAAATTGTTGCTTACAAGGAGCGATATAAGTTTCGTCTGTTTGTAGACGATGCCCATGGTTTTGGAACCATAGGAGAAAACGGACGTGGAGCCGGAGATTTCCAAGGAGTTCATGCCGACATTGACGTATACTTCGGAACCTTCGCTAAAGCTATGGCTACTATCGGAGCATTTGTCGCAGGTGATGAAGATGTTATAGAATTTTTGAAGTACAATATGCGTTCGCAAACATTTGCAAAGTCCTTGCCTATGCCTATAGTGGAAGGAGCTTTAAAACGTTTGGAAATGATGCGCACCCAACCGGAACACAAAGAGAATCTTTGGAAGATTGCTACAGCTCTTCAAACCGGTTTGAAAGAAGCAGGCTTCGATTTAGGAGTTACGAATAGTGTTGTAACCCCTGTATTCCTTAAAGGAGGGCTTGGTGAAGCAACCAATTTGAATATGGACCTCAGGGAGAACTACAATATTTTCTGTTCCATTGTTGTTTATCCCGTAGTTCCGAAAGACGTGATCATGCTAAGGTTGATCCCAACGGCGGTTCACAAACTGGAAGATGTGGAATACACAATCGAGACTTTCAAAAAGGTTCAAATAAAACTAAGAGAAGGTCAATACGAAGCGACAAAAGAAATCGTCGACTGGCGTTAATATTTGATTGGAATTCATTCGAAAGCCGTTCTCAAGAGAGCAGCTTTTTTTGTCTCACTTCATAATGGTAAGGCCTACAAGCGCCGATAATGAGGAAAACCCGTTTTGTAACCCAAGTCGCAATTCGTGCAGAATCCCCTCCTTACCTTTGTAAACATCAAACCTACAAACCACTATCGGATGAGAATAGAACAGATTTATACAGGTTGCATCGCACACGCCGCATATTATCTTGAAAGCAAGGGCGAGGCAGCCATTTTTGACCCACTTAGAGAAGTACAACCGTATATTGATCGCGCTGAAAAAGATGGAGCTAAAATCAAATATGTCTTCGAAACGCATTTTCACGCTGATTTTGTGAGCGGACACCTAGATTTAGCGAAGAAAACAGGAGCTGAAATTGTATATGGACCTACGGCTAAACCTGGCTTCGAAGCTATCGTTGCAGAAGACAATCAAGTATTTAAGGTTGGAGAGGCCACGGTGAGGGTAATTCATACTCCGGGACATACGATGGAATCGACGACTTTCATGGTTATTGATGAAAGCGGAAAAGAACACGGGATAATAACGGGAGATACCTTGTTCATCGGTGATGTCGGACGTCCCGACCTTGCTCAACATGTCATTGAAGACCTTACGGAGCGCAAATTAGCCGGTTATCTTTTTGAATCTCTTCGCAACAAGATTATGCCTTTGAGCGACGATCTAATAGTGTATCCTAACCACGGCGCAGGGAGTGCTTGCGGTAAGAAAATGAGCAAAGAAACTACAGATACGTTGGGAAATCAGAAGAAAACCAACTATGCGCTTAATCCGGAATTGAGTAAAGACGAGTTCATCGAACAGCTACTTGATGGCTTAACCACACCTCCCGGTTATTTCCCGAAAAACGTTCTAATGAACATCCAGGGATATGATTCTCTTGATACGGTTCTAGAACGTGCTAGCCGACCATTGTCACCTGAAGCCTTTGAATTCGTAGCAAATGACACAGGAGCTCTTGTCTTAGACACGAGAGACGCAGAAGAATTTGCGAAGGGATTTATTCCAAACAGTGTAAACATTGGTTTAGAAGGAAATTTTGCAATGTGGGTTGGAGAAATGATCAAAGACATCAAGCAAGAAATTCTTCTCGTCACAGATGAAGGAAAAGAAGAAGAAGCAATGATCCGACTTTCGCGTGTGGGATATGACAATACAATTGGATTCCTTGAAGGAGGCTTCAGAGCATGGAAAGAATCGGGTAAAGATTTCGATCATGTAGGTCGCATCAGCCCCGCGGAATTTGCATCTGAATACGCTGAAAAGCCTATTGTAATAGATGTGCGTAAGAAAAGTGAATTTGACTCAGAGCATGTGGTTGATGCGCTGAACATACCTCTCAATCAGATCAACGACCACTTGGCAGAGTTTCCGAAAGAAAAGCCCTTTATTGTTCATTGTGCGGGTGGTTACCGAAGCATGATTGCGGCCTCTATTTTGAAACAAAGAGGATGGGACAACTTCGTAGATGTTAGAGGTGGTTTTAAAGAAATCGCAGAAACCAAGGTTCCTAAAACCGACTACGTTTGCCCAAGCACATTACTCTAAGTTAGATTTTTCTGATTGGAAAAAGCCGTTCTATTTAGGACGGCTTTTTCTTTTTATAAGAACCAACTTTAAGTCCGTACCTCGTGTACCAAAACGCAGCAACTCCTCAAAGTCTTGTAAATCAGAAGACTCTACAGCTATGTAGTAGGCGTCCTCCATGGCGTCAGGTCTGGTTTCAAGTATTTCGCCTCGCTTCCTTTCAATCATGAATGAGGTAGCACTATGACAGTAGTTAGGCTCTAAAATATAAAGCGGTTCTCCACTCGTCAATTCCACAACTTTGTCTGCCGCTTTAGCAAAACGTGCTCCTTTTTCGTCCCTATTCGGTAAAACGAACCAATTGAACCCGACTCGCACCACCAGAAGAAAAATGCCCAGCAAAACCCATCTGTGTTCTTTGTACCTGAAAAAGGTTAATGCGACCGCTCCCATTCCCAAAGACCAGAGAGTGACTTTAATCATAGTTGAAGGAATTTCCAGTTCAACTATGGTTGTCCAAGCTACCCATGGGCCTATACTTCCCAGAACCATGATTCCAAAAAGCAACATTTGAACGACATGCCTGACTTTTGGACTTCCGTCTGATTCAAGCTTAAATAATAAGGCGAACAGTAGGGGTAAAAACATGAATAAATACCTGGGGTGTACTCCCGGAGAAGTCCAATAGACGATAATGTTCAAGCCAAACACCAAGATCAAAAACCGATAGAAATCATGCCCCCATAATGATTTAAAAGCTCCCTTCTTAAACAGAAAAACTATCAAAACGGTCCAAGGAGCGAAGTGATAGAAATTCTCAAGAGGGAAGAGAAATACCGATTTGATGGATTCAAAGATCCCATGGTCCGTTACTGTTCTTTTACTGGATTCTTCCCAAAGGGTCAAGAATAGATCCGATAAAGGCTGCGGATTCACCTGAAGATAGGCGAAGTAATATAGCCCCACCGGAACGATGAAAAACAAAATTCCGAGAAAGTGATATTTGTGAAATAAGAACCGCCAATCCTTTAGATAAACGGCATAAGCCATAACCGTAAAGCCCTGAAAAACAATCGGTGGAAGCCCCTTCATTAAATATGCTATTGCGCTCAGGAAATACGTCAGAGCAAATAATCGGAAGTATTTTTTAGCTTTTCCTAAGTGATAAAACAACATGAAGTTGGTGAAAATCACCAAGGAGAAAGCAATATCTATCAACCCTAAAAAACTGTCGTAAAAGAGAATTCTACCACTCGTAACGGTAGCGATGGCTACCAACCAAGCGAGCCGATTTGAAGTAGCTTTTCCAATGAATTTGGTGATGACAAAACCATAAATGAAAATTGCCACTACCACGGGAAACCTCAGGGCGAATAATGATGCTTCACCAAATAGTTTAAAGGATAAAGCAATATTCCAATTGTACAACGGTGGTTTATTGAAGTAGAACAAACCGTTAACCGTGGGGGCGATGTATTCGTCATTGATGAGCATTTCCAGCGCAATCAATGCACGCAAACTCTCATCGGTATGTATGAAAATGTGGTGAGCGTCGAGGTTAATCAGAAGAGCAGGAACCATCAACACAATGAAAGTTCCGTAGTAAAAACTCTTTGATTGGAATAATCGCCGATTCATGAGCGCTTTTCAGGCGCTCCAAAAGTACAATTTTGGTTTAGTCCTCAATGGCAGTCAAGATGGCCTCATCGAGCGGTGACGCACCAGAGCGGTAGCGATGAACCAAGTTCCCGTTTTCATCGATCAGGAACTTTTCGAAATTCCAGTTGATGTCCCCGGTAAAGTCAGCATTCTCTTCAGCTGTTAACCAAGTGAACAGTTCATGTTGGTCATCACCTTTCACACTAACCTTTGTCGCCATTGGAAAAGATACTCCATAATTCTTTTCACAGAAGGCCGCGATTTCTTCATTTGTCCCCGGTTCCTGGCGACCAAAATTGTTGGCGGGAAAACCCACTATTACCAAGTCATCAGATTTTTCTTTGTAGAGCTCTTCCAGTTGGGCATATTGAGGGGTGTATCCGCACTGGGAAGCCGTATTCACAATGAGAATCTTCTTTCCTTTATAATCGGCGAATTCAATAGTTCCACCTTCAAGTGCAGGTACTGAAAAATCGTATATGTTCATTTCTGTTTGGTTTTGGGCTGATACGTTTATTGCAAAAAACAACGCAAGAATTAAAAGAATCCGAGTCATGGTATTGAGATTATTCGCCTTAAGAACCTCGGCTGTGAATAATTGTTTAAAACTTGTGTTCGATTGAGGGAATGGTACCCGTAAATTGAAAACAAAAAAGGTATGAATCGTGTGTTTAGAAAAATGGGAAACCATTCAAAAGTAGAGTTGGGAGATTATGCCAAGGAAATGGTTAAAAAACACCCCAGAATGAAAATTTTTGTGGGTAGTGATAGTCAGAACTATTCGAAGAAAACACTCTATGCTACTACTGTCGTTTTTCGTTTTGAGAATAATGGGGCACACGTAATTTATCACAAAGAATCTACCGATCTCGTAACAGACATGTGGACTCGGTTATGGGGAGAGCTTCAGCGCAGTATTGATGTAGCGGGTTATTTAAAGTTTGAATGTGGTGTTGAGATAGAGCAAATCGATTTAGATCTCAATTCGGATCCGGAGTACCCGTCGAATAAAGTATTTCAAGCCGCAGTGGGATATGCTCAAAGCATGGGCTACAAAGCCAAAACAAAACCCGACTTGTTGGTAGCGACCTGGGCAGCAAATGTCTTGGTGAATTAAAACTCCTCTCTTTTCGTTCCTGAAGATTGCTCGAAAGCCGAATTCATTACACTCAAAATCAAGCTAAAGAGTAATGCCCACCAAAAGCTCGTAACAACGAAACCATCAACAATCCATCCTGCCATTAAGATAACCAAGGCGTTAATTACCAATAAAAAGAGACCCAAAGACAGAATGGTTACGGGAATGGTTACAATTATCAAAAATGGCTTCACAAAAATGTTCAAGAAGCCAAGTATCACAGCCACAACCAAAGCGGTCCAAAAACTCGATACTTCAACACCGGGGAGTGCCCATGCAAGAGCAAAGACTAAAACGGCGTTGACGAGTAGTTTAATAAGCATGTTCATAGTGGCGTAAAGATAAAAAAGCGGTACACCTTACGATGCACCGCTCAAAATTAAAGGAGTTATACTTTAGTTTAAGACAACCTCTATATCCAGATTGTCAGTGTTCTTGACCTCTAAGGCTCTCGAATAAGCAATCAAACGATTGACGGTTGACCTTTTCGGACCTTTGATGGATTTGTTGCGACCGCTATAAGAGCGGGGCGCCTTTTCTTTCCTAGAATCAAATAAATAATCAGAAGTAAAATTGGCCATAGGCTGCGTTGTTTTGATCTATTAACGCCAACCGAGTTCCAAATATTATTCATCTTTAAAAATTATTCAATTAGACGGATATTATGCTTGTCAATCATCTTACGCATATTGATCAGCGCGTATCGCATTCTACCTAAAGAAGTGTTGATACTAACATTACTTCTTTCGGCGATTTCTTTGAAACTCATGCCGCCGTAATGACGCATCAGAACCACCTCTCTTTGCTCATCAGGAAGTTCTTCGATTAGCTTTCGAATATCCTCATGGATGATTTCTTCAATCCAGTTTTCTTCAACGTTCTTTTCCTCTCTGGGAATAGTTGCGAAAGGATCATAGTCGTCATCTCCTCTCACCAAAGGCATTTTTTTCGATCGGCGAAAATGGTCGATAGAGAGATTATGGGCAATTCTCATAACCCATGGTAAGAATTTACCTTCTTCGTTGTATCGTCCTTGCTTTAAGGTGCGGATGACCTTGACGAAAGTTTCCTGAAAAATGTCATCTGATAGTTCGTCATCGCGAACCAACATATATATCTGCGTGTAAATTCTATCCTTGTGTCGATTCAACAAGGTTTCAAATGCAGTTTCGTTTCCGTTTAAATAAAGACGGACCAGTTCTTGATCCGAAGCCTGATTAGAATGCATACTTTCTCCTTTAGTTCTTAATGTTTAAAGCTGTTCGGAGTAGATGTATGCTATAGGCTATAATTTAGATTCGTGTGGGTGAATGTCCGCACTCTTATACGAACATCATTCGACTAAGATACGTTAATCAGTCGTTGGACGCAAATATGTGGTAATTTCGTCTCTGCAAAAAATGTTAATCCCACCCCGACTTATATGCAAGTTAAGGCTACTGAAAAAGTAAGTGCGAAGACACATATTATTATCAAAAATGCCCGCACTCACAATCTCAAAGGAGTCTCTGTAGCCCTTCCCCGCGGGGAGTTCATTGTTGTTACTGGGTTATCTGGCTCAGGTAAGTCATCCTTGGCATTTGATACGCTTTATGCCGAAGGTCAAAGACGGTATGTTGAAAGCTTATCGGCCTATGCCAGACAATTTATGGGTAAAATGGATAAGCCTGAGGTGGATTTCATTGAAGGTATCTCTCCGGCTATTGCGATTGAGCAAAAGGTAACCACGAGAAATGCGCGATCAACCGTGGGCACCTCTACTGAAATTTATGACTACCTCAAACTCCTCTTCGCCAGGATAGGAAGAACTATTAGTCCGATTTCGGGGAAGGAAGTAAAAAGAGAAACGGTAAAGGATGTATTGGAATTCTTGAATAAACTTGAAGAAGGCACCAAAGTCATCGTCATAGCCCCTATTCAACCAAAAAATGGCAGGAAATGGGAAGAGGAATTTGACATCCTAAAGCAGCAAGGTTTTGCAAGAGTTAGGGTTAATGGAGAAATTGTAAGACTCGAGAATGCTGAAGCCCAAAAAGATTCAGAGGTTTTTATTGTCCTTGACAGAGTTGCAATTCGTCATGGAGACGAAGAAAATCAATCCAGGATTGCGGATTCAGTTGAAACGGCATTTTTTGAGGGCCATGGTTCGTGTGGGATAGACGTCCTTGATGGAGATTTTCAAGGCATCCGTCAGTTTAGTAATCGGTTTGAAAGAGATGGAATGACCTTCGAGGTTCCAACGGAGCACTTTTTCAGCTTTAATAATCCTGTTGGGGCATGTAAAACCTGTGAGGGATTCGGTAGTGTGATAGGAATTGATCCGAATGCAGTAATTCCAAACAAGGGCTTAAGTATTTATGAAGATGCCATTGTACCTTGGAAGGGAGAAAAGTTGAGTAAGTGGAAGGATGCCCTTCTCTACAGTGCAGATAAATTCGACTTCCCCATTCATAGACCTTTCAATAAGCTCACAGAAGAACAAAAGGAACTTCTTTGGACAGGTAATAAGTACTTCAAAGGGTTACACGCTTTTTTCAAGTACCTGGAGTCAAAATCATACAAGATTCAGTACCGTGTAATGTTGAGTCGGTACAGAGGCAAAACTGTATGTCCCGAATGTAAGGGAACTCGACTCAGAAAGGATGCCTCATTTGTGAAAGTAGATGGCTACTCTCTGGTAGAGCTTTTGGGTATGCCAATAGACAAAAGTCTAAATGCTGTTAAGGCGCTGCAGCTAAATCAAAATGATTTTGAGATAGCAAAGAGATTAATCACAGAGATAACAAACAGGCTGCAATATCTATCCGATGTCGGATTGGGTTATCTCACACTTGATAGGTTATCGAACACCTTATCAGGAGGAGAATCTCAGCGGATCAAACTCGCCACCTCACTCGGCAGTAGCCTGGTGGGGAGTATGTACATATTGGATGAGCCTAGCATTGGACTTCATCCTCGCGACACGAACAGGCTGATAGGTGTACTTAAATCTCTTCAGAAAATTGGAAATACGGTCATCGTCGTCGAACACGATGAAGAAATAATGCAAGCGGCCGATCAAATTGTGGATATGGGGCCTGAAGCAGGTTCCCATGGTGGAGAATTGGTATTTCAAGGTGATCATTTTCAATTGAGATCAGCCTCAAATTCGCTCACCGCGGATTATTTAACCGGTAAAAAAGAAATCCCTCTACCAAGGAAGAGCAGAAAGTGGAAAAACTCCATTACCATTGAAGGAGCTCGTGAAAACAACTTGAAGGACATCACTGTCCAATTTCCGCTCGAATGCTTGGTCGCGGTCTCAGGTGTTAGTGGAAGTGGAAAATCTACCTTAGTGAATAGAATTCTACTTCCGGCCCTTGAAAAAGAATTAGGTCTTTACGGAAATCGCTCGGGAGATTTCGACGAAATATCAGGAGATCTCCGCATGATCGAATCAATTGAATTTGTCGATCAAAACCCCATTGGGAAAAGTTCTCGATCAAATCCGGTAACCTACGTAAAAGCCTTTGATGATATAAGACAGCTTTTCGCGTCACAAAAACTTGCCAAACTCCGCGGTTACAAACCAGGACACTTCAGCTTCAACGTGAAGGGCGGTCGCTGTGAAACATGCGAAGGAGAAGGAATGGTGAAAATTGAGATGCAGTTCATGGCCGACATCTATCTTGTCTGCGAAAGCTGTAACGGAACGAGATACAAAGATGAAACGTTGGAGATCAAATACCGAGGCAAGAATATTGCAGAATTACTCGAGATGACCGTTGATGAGGCCATCGATTTCTTCAAAGAAGATGATACGTCCAATACCGCCAAGAAGGTGGTTTCTAAACTCATTCCACTCCAGAAAGTTGGGTTGGGATATATTCAGTTAGGACAATCATCTAATACTTTAAGCGGAGGTGAGGCGCAACGTACCAAGCTCGCGGCATTTCTGGCGAAAGGAGATACGGAGCCTCATACTCTTTTCATTTTTGATGAACCTACTACAGGTCTTCACTTTCACGATGTGGCAAAGCTATTAGAAAGCTTCAACGAATTGATCAATCGCGGAAACAGTGTATTGGTAATCGAGCATAATACCGATGTTTTGAAATCTGCAGATTGGATTATTGATCTAGGACCCGATGGAGGTGAAAGAGGCGGTCAGGTAGTCTTTACAGGGCTTCCTGTTGATTTGTCCAAGAACAAAAACTCCCTAACCGGACAATATCTCGCCTCTAAGTTTTCTTAACGGATCAAATTGATCATCCCCGTAAGGTCAATGACATCGCTTAGTTTAATGAAAGACTAATAGTTAGCAGAAGTATTGGTCTTTTCACAACTGGTTAGATTTGAGGATTCAGGTTTCTTCTTTAAACTGCAGATCGAATAACTTCTTGTAAGGACCGTTATTCGCCAATAGCTCTTGGTGAGTGCCTTGCTCAACGATTTTACCCTTATCCAAAACCAGGATTTTATCCGCTTTTTGAATCGTGCTCAAGCGATGAGCTATTACAATACTCGTTCTATTTTCCGTAAGGCGGTCAATAGCCTTTTGTATCAGTAATTCTGACTCCGTATCCACCGAAGAAGTTGCCTCGTCTAGAATTAAAATTTTGGGATTGTACACAAAGGCACGAATAAAACTAATTAATTGCCTCTGCCCTACGCTGAGCATCCCTCCTCTTTCCCGAACATCATAATTATATGTATCGGGAAGTTTTTCAATAAATCCGTTGGCACCAACAGCTTTTGCTGCCTCCTTGACTGTTTCAATTGAAATGGAGTCATTATCCAACGTAATGTTCTTTTCAATTGTGTTTGAGAAGAGAAAGACATCTTGCAGAACAACAGCAATTTCCTGTCTTAAATACCCTAGATCGAAATCGCGAATAGGGATTTTGTCAATTGTGATCTCTCCTTTTTGAAACTCGTAAAATCGATTGACCAGATTCACAATCGATGACTTTCCTGCGCCTGTGGCTCCCACAAAAGCAATGGTTTGGCCCTCTTCGGCAGTAAAGCTGACATCCTTGAGCACCCACTCACCTTCGTTGTACGCGAACCAAACATTCTTGAATTCAATCGTACCTCTGATTCCCGATGAAAGAGTGCCCTCGTTTTGAATCTGATCGTCCGTATCGAGAACCTTGAAAACTCTTTCGGACCCGACCATCCCCATTTGAAGCACATTGAAGCGATCGGCAAGTTGACGAATCGGTCGAAAAAGCATGTAAATGAATAGGATAAAGGTGATTAAGTCCCCTGGTTTAATTTCTCCGTCGAGTACTCCACCAGTACCCCACCAAACCAAAACAGCGAGAGATATTGCGGATAAAATTTCGACTACCGGAAAGAAGATAGAATAGGCCCAAACACTTTTGATATGTGCCTTTTTGTGCACATCATTTATGGATTCGAACTTAGCTTTCTCTTTTTTCTCACGATTAAAAACTTGAACGATCACCATTCCAGTGATATGTTCTTGGACGAAAGCATTCAATTTGGACACTTGATTCCGCACATCCTGAAATGCCTTTTTGATGGCATTCTTAAACACAATCATTGCGAAAATGAGCAGTGGAATGGGTATCAGCACATAAAGGGTGAGCTTCCAACTAATAATGAACATGGCAACGATCACCACGATTAATTTCAGTATCTCACCCATAATGGACAGAAGCCCTTGACTAAATATTTGGGAAATAGTCTCTATATCGCTAACACATCTCGTCACGAGAGTTCCTATTGCGGTTTTGTCGAAATACTGCAATCTAAACGAGGATATATGTCTAAAAAGATTCGATCTTAAATCAATCGTGACGGACTGCCCTATCCAGTTACTGTAATAAGTTTGATAAAACTGAACGAAAGCTTCAAGAAAAAGCAATCCGACAATGATAAGCGTAAGTCTCAGTAATCCTTTCGCATCGCCACCGAGGACATGGACATCGACGGCGTCGCCAATTAAGATAGGCCTGATAACACCTATTCCTGCCAGAAAAATTGTGAGAAATAGGGCCCAGTAAAAAACCCCCATGTAAGGTTTCGTATATCTCATTAAACGCGAAAAAAGTCGCGTATCAAAAGCCTTACCTGTTACCTGCGCCATTAAATTTTGGGTAATTGATCTTTGTTAAAAACAAACCTTGTGGGTGTGCTGATTTTCCTGCCACTGTTCTATCCTTCTCATTTAGAACTTTTTCTAAGTGATTTGGTTCGACTTCCTTCTCTCCAATCGGGATAAAGGTACCCACCAGAGCCCTTACCATATTCCTCAAAAATCGATTTGCTCCGATAGTGAAAACAACTCCATCGTCAATCGGTTCCCAATGAGCTGTTTTCACATTGCAAATATTGGTTTTTACCTGGGTTTGACTCTTGCTAAAACTCGTAAAATCATGCTCACCCAGAATGAATCCTGCGGCTTGATTCATTCTCCCTAAGTCTAATGGCTTGACACAATAAACCGAATAGGCATTTCGAAAGGGATTCTTATTGAAATGCATGAAATACTTGTATTCTCTATATGTGGCAGAAAACCGCGCGTGTAGCGATCCCTCGACTTCACTAACTGAATGCACTGCTATATCAAGTGGTAAGATAGCATTCAACTTATACAGGAACTGAGGGTGTAATGGCAATTCAGTATCGAAATGAGCATAATACTCCGATGCGTGAACGCCTGTATCAGTTCGACCACAGCCTATGAGCGATCTAAAGTCTTTTACGAGAATCTTAAGCGCAGCTTCAAGTGTTCCCTGAACGGTGGTAACTTCGGGCTGGATTTGCCACCCCGAGTAGTTTGCCCCATCATAAGATAGTTTGAGAAAATAGCGCTTCAAAAGAATTTTTTGCAAAAGTAGAAGAACCTGATGAAAAGAATCGGATTACTGTCGGATACACATGGATACATGGATGAAAGAATTCTGCATCATTTAAGAAGATGCGATGAAATATGGCATGCAGGAGATATCGGAGATCTGAAAGTAATGGAAGAATTAGGTGAAATTGCCCCGATTCGAGCTGTTTACGGAAACATTGATGGAGAAAAGGCTAGAATTTCCTATCCCTTAAATAACATATTCGAACTTGAGGGTATCAAATGTTTCATTACTCACATTGCCGGTCGCCCGGGGAAGTACCCTTCAAGGGTAAAAGAAATCATCGAAAAAGAAGAACCTGATATTTTTGTTTGTGGTCACTCCCACATCTTGCTGGTAAAAAAGGACCCGAAATCAGGATTATTGCACCTTAACCCAGGTGCAGCAGGAAGGCATGGATTTCACAAAATGCGTACTTTAATTCGATTTGAGATTGATTCGGGAATGGTTCAACACCCCGAAATAATTGAACTTGGAAAAAGAAGTTCTTAACGCAGTCTATCAAGGGATTTGACTAACGCTTCATCCTTTTTGATACCTCTTATGGCAAGAAATAGAAACGCGATTCCCACAACGGGCATGTAGAATCCAACGTGATAGAGAACCTCAGTTTCTGCAGAGAACATATCCTCAATCAACCCATCAACTGCAAAAAAGAGGTAAACTACAAAGGCCAAATTCACTAAAAACGCCAATCTCACTATTTTCATTTGTAGCGGTCGATTTTTGAAAAGCAGAATGGCTACAATTGGTATGGCCACCTGAAGTGTACTAAAAATCCATGCAGGAAAACCGAAGGGTCCATTGCTCTCGAACACATCACTCTGGACATTAAATAATCCGAAAACAGCGTACTCTGCCAGCTTAATATCACCTTCCAAGAAGTGCGCGAAAGGAAGAAAAAAAGTCATGATTCCCGCAAGAGCGGCCAATAGAAGATAGACAGACTGGATACGCTGGATCATAGTAGATAGATTCTAAAACGGGTCACAAATATATGACTTAAAAGAAGCTCCTGAAGGACGAAAGAAAACGCTTTGTTGGGCAGCGAACTGAATCTCGGAACTCATCAAAAAACACTTAATTGAGGTATGGAGCATCTATACCCACCTACTCTATTATCGCCTTCAAGGTATGACCATCTATGGTAAATAGATAGATGCCTGGCGAAAGATCACTAAAGTCTTCAACGAAAGTTCGGCCCACAAATCTTTCCGCAAGTATCTCTCTTCCTTCGATGGATCTCACGATAAGTATATGTTCGCCATGCTCCGGCATTTCAATACTAACCAATCCAGTACTTGGCGTGGGAAATAATGAAGGAGCAGATAAAACGGCATCTTCGATATCGAGTGGATTGTCGTTTGATGTGGAGAACGTTGGAAAAGTAACGGTCCAAGGTCCTGTTCCATTTGGAATTCTTGCATACGAGAAATCCAGTTGAACGGAAGGAAAAGTAACCTCATCGAGGATCACACCCGACGGAGTCGAAAAATAAAGAGTCTCACCCAAGCTCGACAGTCTGAAGTTGGTATGCAATCCTGATTGCTCAGGCTGATCATCAGCCCAAACAATTAAATAATCTAATGGTCCTATGGAAGTATCAGGAAAAGCCCATTTTAACAAGTCGCCTTCATCATCCGAAAGAAAATGACCGTTTAGGTTGACAAACTGATCGGCATTGTTATACAACTCTATCCAATCGTCATATTCCTGATCTTGATCAACCTGGGTAGTTTGATTAATGGGCTGAAGCTCATTAATCACCAACGGAGAAGGAATGGATAATGCATAGAATTCATATTCAGCACGAGCCGGAGAGAATACTCCCGCTTCTTCGTTTTCTGCATAGAAATAGTATTGTATTTCACCTGGATCTACTACAACAGAAACCCCGTAAACTCCATCACCCGCTCCTCCATCTCCATGAGCACCATCATCAAACATTTGTACCTTCTCAAAACGATCAAAAATGCCATATCTATAACCAAGAATTACTGTTTCGGCATCGTTAGTGGTTAAATTGAAATTAATCGTCTCAAACGCCTCAGGTGAGGTATTTGAAACACTCCAATCCGCAATAAGCGGCTGGGACAAGTTCATAAAACCAAGTGTATCCAAATAGTCCTTGCGCCCTTCCATTAGCGACTGTATACCCGGGCTCAAGTCAAAGAGAAATCCGACATTACTGGTTAGGTTATTCAGAAACTTATTATACGAACTAAGCGGATAGGGTTCATATACTATGATCGTATCTGCTAAATCGTGCCAAAACTGCGCACGTTCAAAATAATAGCCGTTATCGATCATCTCCTCCTTGATGGTTTTATAATGTGCCTGATACATCTTGTAGAAACGAGGCTGCTGCAGCAGATTAGCTATGAGCGGCCTAAATTCATTTCGGTTGATATGATGTAGGGGATTAGTTTTTTTTAGCTGGCTAAAATTAAGTGGCCAAGCGTTATTGCCATTCCATAGTAACCTACCAAATGCACCATTCACATCCCATAAAATCGGATTCCATCTACCGTTTTTATCCTTGTATAGGTAATAGTTGTGCGCAAAGGCCATGTATCCATCAAAGTGCACGAATATGTTGCTCAAAGCATGAAACCAAAGTGTTCTATCTACATCCAAATAGTCTTCAATCGATTCTGGAAAGAAATTAAGCTGAAAAGTGAGTTCCTGTAGTTCTTCAAGTCCATAGTCGCTCTTCATATCATAGAGCGTGGCATACTCCATTGTATCAGGATAATAAGCCAGATTGGAGTTGGGTGCAGGAGGAATATCTATAAAAATCGGATCACACTTGATAAAAGGTCTTTGACTATCACCAAAGTGGTAATCCAGAAACTCATTTCCAATATGCTCAGTATTCGTATACAGACCTCTGTAGTCGTCATTGACATAAACCTTTACATAATTCGCTCTTGGTACAGCCATGTATTCACCTACCAGCTCATACATCAATGCTTCTCTTATAAATGACTCGTCATATATTCCATTAGCGAGCTTTATCTTATCTATGCCAAGATATTCTTGTCCACTAATGATATAATTCAGGTCGATATTCCAAGGATTTTTATCTCTATTTGGAGCATATGAGGAGTTTCCCTTAAACCTTACTCCACAGCTATCGAGAACGGTACCATCGATAACCACAGTGCCAATCAAGCGAGCTTGACCAGTACCGGTGCCATCGAATTCTTGAGCCATAGAATCCAGAAGATGGTCCCAGTTTTCTTCTTCGAAGTAAATCTTTATATCACGGATCACTTCGTACTCATAAAAATCTTGAGATTGAACAGCCAGGTGTGAACTGAAAAATACAAGAAGAAGAACAACAACAACGAAACGTCCCCGCATCGTAAAACTTGATTGAATTATCAGAAAAACTTTGATCAAAAACCTTCTTCCAAATTTACCCCATGAATTGAAAAATTGCAAAATCAGAAAATCGCACCTATCTAGTTGACAAAGTCTTACCTCGGATTTCTGCCTTTAGGAGTGTTACTTATACTTTCTTGTAAGAATCGAGATCTTAAAGGAAAACCGAGAAAATTAGTTATCCATTTATACCTTTCATGAAGACCTTTAGATTTCCATTGAATTCTATTTAAAGCGAATTGCTCTATCAACTACTTATTGTGAGATTTTTTGTAGATTCGCCGAGAGGGTACGACGATTTATTGTAACATTGCATCACCTTTGAGCACGATTTTCATCGGCTCCGTTCTCACGATCATATTGAATTTCACATCATATAAATACACTTTCATTCGATGTACGACATCATTGAATTAAACGGCAAAAAGGTCGCCGAACTACGCACCATT
This sequence comes from uncultured Cryomorphaceae bacterium, assembly GCA_964635965.1. GTDB lineage: Bacteria > Bacteroidota > Bacteroidia > Flavobacteriales_D > Cryomorphaceae > JAKVAV01. The sequence goes on along the minus strand of CAZWQX010000068.1, from coordinate 2,352 downwards.
GCCAAGGAACTGAACATCAAGCGCACCGACTCATTGAAAAAACAGGATTTGATATACAAAATCCTCGATGAGCAGGCGATTAATCCTCCTTCAAAACAGCCAGCTCCCGTTAAACAGGAAGCGGTCGCTGAAGCCAGGAATAACGGATCAGACAAATCAGAAAAATCCGAAAAGCCACGCCAGCAAAGACCGAGAAAAAGACCATCTCGAGAAGAAGGTTCTGAGAAAAAAGATCTCTTCACCGAGCAAAAAGACAATACTCAAAAAGAGGATAGATCAAATCAGCCGCCCCAACGAAATCGTCCTGATCAAAAACAACCCAGAGACGATAGACGCCAGGATGACAGGCGGCAAGAGAATCGCCCAAAACAAGAGGGAGATGCTAAATCAGGTGAGCGACCTACGCGCCAACAAAGCGGCGAAGGAAATCAACCTCAACAGAGACAAGGCAACAATCAAAACCGTCGAAATGAGCGCAATGAGCGCAATGAGCGTAACGAAAGAAGAGACGACTATTACAATTTCGATGGTTTAGTAGAAACCGAGGGAGTTCTGGAGATTATGCCTGACGGCTATGGTTTCCTTCGTTCTTCGGACTACAATTATTTGAATTCTCCAGATGACGTTTATGTATCTCAATCTCAGATCAAATTATTCGGTCTGAAAACGGGCGATACGGTTGTTGGTCATGTAAGACCACCAAAAGAAGGAGAAAAGTATTTCCCGCTGATTAAAGTTGAAGAGATCAATGGCCGAAATCCTGATTTTGTAAGAGATAGGGTTCCTTTCAAATATCTCACTCCACTTTTCCCTAAAGAGAAGTTCAATCTCGCAGGTGACAATAAGAACATCAGCACCCGAATTATGGACCTCTTCTCCCCTATCGGAAAAGGACAAAGGGGACTGATCGTATCTCAGCCAAAAACGGGTAAGACCACTCTTCTCAAAGATGTGGCAAATGGAATCGCGGCCAACCACCCTGAGGTTTATCTTATCATTTTGTTGATTGATGAACGTCCTGAAGAGGTTACCGATATGAAGCGTTCAGTGAATGCCGAAGTTGTAGCTTCAACATTCGATGAACCCGCTGACAGACATGTGAAAATTGCCAATATCGTTTTGGAGAAAGCAAAGCGCATGGTTGAATGCGGTCACGATGTTTGTATTCTTTTGGACTCTATTACCCGTCTTGCGCGAGCCTACAATACTGTTTCGCCCGCATCCGGAAAGGTGCTTTCAGGAGGAGTCGATGCGAATGCACTTCAGAAACCAAAACGTTTCTTCGGAGCAGCGAGGAAAATCGAGAACGGAGGGTCTCTTTCAATTCTAGCCACTGCACTGATCGACACAGGTTCGAAAATGGACGAAGTGATCTTCGAGGAATTCAAGGGAACAGGTAACATGGAATTGCAGCTGGATAGAAGAATATCCAACCGAAGAATTTATCCGGCAATTGACATTCTCGCATCAGGTACACGTAAAGAAGATCTTCTGCTATCAAAAGATCACTTGCAGCGTATATGGATCTTACGTAAGCATATAGCAGACATGAATCCTGTTGAAGCCATGGAATTTTTGAAGGGCAGAATCGAGCAAACTCGATCGAATGAGGAGTTCCTTATATCCATGAATGGATAATGACTCATCCGAGCATTAATGTAGCATTGAGAGTCGCATTGGCCATCATGGTCTTGCGACTCATTTTGTTTTTTGTCAATGCTGACTTTCCCTACCAAGACGAGACTTTCCTTTTCATATTATTAACTTCTTTTCCCGCATTGGTTTTGTATGGAATATGGCCTCGTGAAAAGAAATCATCTTTTAAAGATGATGCCCTTATGGGAATGCGCCTAACATTGGTATTCTCAATTGCATTGGCCTTGTTCATATATGCATTTTATGCTTTCGTAGACCAAGATTACTTTCCAAATATGCAAGATATGATTGTGGCACGAGAGCTTGCGGCAAATCCGGATGTGGTTGAAGAAGAGCTCAGAACAGGAGTGACTAACTTCTTTTCAGTTAGAAATTTCTCTGTTATGGCAGTGTTACTCTTTTTGGTAATGAGCGCATTCTACTCAGTTCTCTTCTCCGTAGTTAAGAGATTGGTAATTAAGTAAATAACTCATTGCCCAAATCATCGAAGTCTATCCCATTAAAATTCCCCGAGCTCATCATGAGAAGGTTTTTATTTTGCCAAGAACTCAAATTCGATTGGGATACGTATCTCGTTTGGAAGTAATCACGGTCCAGATTTTGATTACTACGTGAGCTCCGTAAGAGGATCTGCCTGTGTTGGCGGTTCATTTCGAAGTTTTTCATTCAGCTTTGGGATGAATATTAAATGAGCGC
>CAZWQX010000067.1:17742-19847 GCA_964635965.1 uncultured Cryomorphaceae bacterium | reverse complement strand
GATCTGATAGCGATCGAATCTATTTTCTTCAGTCAAATCAAGATAAATCAAGCCTTCCGTTGGATTTGGATATACTAAAAAGTCATTTTTAGGATCTTGATCAGAAACATTGGTAAACATTCCTTGAAACCTGGCGGTAAATTCTTGATAATATAAATTAGCCAATCTCGGACTTTTCAGAATGAGCGTATTCTCGTCGTGAATTGAATTGGCAGAGGCTGACCAGTTGTGCGAACCTGTGATTAGCGTGGCATTATCGAGATTGTCCCGATCTACAATTGCATACTTGTGATGAAGGGTAGGTCCATCAGGCCATTGCGAACCATCGGCGTTCTGGTAGTCCATAACATCCACTCCTTCATTTAATAAGAAGTTGTATTCACTCCCGCTAAATTCGACATAGTCTATTATACCTCGAACTTGAAGTCCAGCATTGTGGGCATCTGCCACGGCATTTCCCAGTGCATTTTCAGTAAAAACAAGGGTGGCGAAATCAATACTTTCTTCTGCTTGATTAAGCACTGAAGCTATTTTATTCGTTACGCCATCTGATGGAGAAAAGTAAAGCTCTGTCTCTATCCCGTCTATGATGAATTGATGTGGAGTGTTATCCTGCTTTTCTACCCCAAACTTAGATAATGTCAAATTTGGTGTTTGCTCTGATCCACCCCACATTTCATCGAACTCTAGTGTGTAAGCTCGGGCTAAAGATTGATCTTGAATGCAGATGAGGTTATTAAAATCCCAACCGAGGTTTGCTTCAGTATGGTTCGTCGATCCTGTCATTACCCAGCAGCTGTCGGTTACCTCCCTATCAAATACAAAGAACTTGTTATGCATCAAACCATCTAGATTTCCAGCCAGTAATGGAATTTGATCACTTAGTTCTTCCAAGACCGGATTCTCTGTTCCTTCATCGGTGATGTACCTTATTTCTACCCCTCTGTCCACGGCCTCATTAAGCGCTTCAATGATTTCTTGATTCTCCACGTCATACATTGTAACATCAATGGTGTGCTTCGCAGAATCGATGTAAGTAATTATCGTATCCCTAATATTAGGAGCATAAACGGCTTCTTCTTCAGTGGCTACCGAAACATCGACTATATGGTTGAAATACACCTTTATTTCACCCGTACTTTCAGAGGCAGTAGAAACTACAAAATCAAAGTCGACAGATGCATCGTCACTTTCAGAAGTAACATTCAAATAATAAATCGTAGCAGCCTCGAGGTTTGTGAGGTTGATAACATGATCAATAGTAGAGTTGACTACTTCAAGTACGCCAAGTTCATAACCATCGGTCTCACCGTATTCCAACTCCGCCGTTGACTCTACATTAGTACTCCAAGAAATTTCCAATTGATCCGTGCTAATATTCGTCACTGAGGGAAAATTGGTAAAGAACAACTCATCGGCGACCTCAATGTCTTCTTCACCACGAGGTATCATTTTAAACGCCCCGAACGAATAGTAGAGCGGCGAAGTAATGTTATAGCTTATTCCCTCCGAAGCCAAGTGCAGATATATGAGATCATCCACTGCAAGAGGACCACTGCCGTCGTTTACTTCAAATTCTCCAAAACCAATATCATCATTTGTGCATACAGCCGATTCTACTCTAACCAATACACTTTCATAGTCTTCACTTGCAGCCTCGTTTGTGCTGACTAAAACAGGCTCGGGAAGTTCGTTTCCTGAACTGAGCACTATGAGTTCGGTAACATCAACCAATTCAGTTAAGTCAAAGAATTCATCAACCGTTGCGGTGATTTCAATTTCATCTCCTACGGAAGGCTGGAAAGTTCCATCATACACGTAAATCCCACTCCTTTGACCAACTCCATCTTGAATAAAATAAGCGGTTGTTGGATTCGATCCCGTAATAAATGAGGCCGTTACGATACCGGTTGTTGTAACAACTTGACCCTCAAAGGGAGATACATTTCCTTGGCCCTGAATTTCGGAGATTGTTTGACCAAAAGAATAAATGGAGATGAAAAATAGAAAGGGAAGGATGAGGTGCTTCATGGAGGTTTTTGGATCAAATTTATGCTTTGATAGATTTATGACGATTAACCATTGGTTAAGAATTTTCGCGCAAG
>CAZWQX010000067.1:0-17726 GCA_964635965.1 uncultured Cryomorphaceae bacterium | reverse complement strand
CGGATATTAGCCAATCTTCGACTTGAAATGACTTTCGAGCTCTTTTATATCAAGAGGTTTGTGAAGAAGAGTTTTGACTATTGAATAATCTTCTGACCTTGTGATGTCTTCGGGGTTAATGCTGGATGTTAGAATCACAACGGAAGTTGGGGGAGATGGAATTAGTTTACTTACTTCTTCAAGAAAATCCCATCCGCTCATAATGGGCATATTCAGATCAAGCAAGATCAAATCGGGATTCTGAGAATTGGTTTGATGATTTAGTATTAGCTTTTCCAAAGCCTTTCCGGCATACTCAAACTCATCCAAAATGCGAAAGGCACCGGATTTTTCCAGTTTCTTTCTTACAATGAGCCGAGCAATTGGATCGTCATCGATGATCCAAACGGTTTTGGATAAACCCGATTCCATACCCCAAATTAGCGATTTTGAACGAAAATCGTGCAAATTTGGCGTATTAATAGCTCGTTATCAGGTCTTTCCTTAAGAAGGGATTTCAAATGCGGAATAGGTCTTAGTTTCCTGATTCGAGCGAATCTCGCTTAGATGATGTTGACTAAAAGTCTTTTTGTTACCTCATTACTCAAAAGGTGAGTCTCACCATTAGAGAAGGATAGACGCATGCTTTTGTCAAAAGTTTCGACCTCCAGAACCTCAATGATGAGGTTCAGTTCTATCGATTTTGAATTAAGGAATTCCAAGAACTCTTTCGAGCTATCATTCAACGCTTTCAATACTGCTTTTTGACCTTTACGAACTCGAGAGAGTTGCGTATGATTACTTTTCATGACTTCACCGTTTTTGTCGGGAATAGGGGAGCCATGTGGATCGGTTAATGGAGATCCTAATATTTCATCCATTTTTTTGAAGAATGCTTCGGATCTCAAATGTTCTAATTGCTCTGCAATCTCATGAACTTCTTCCCATCCGAACCCCATTTTTTCGACTAAATACATTTCTGTCAGCCTATGTTTCCTGATGATCGAAGCAGCCAGCTTGTATCCTTGCTCAGTAATTCTAATGGGCTTGTATTTTTTGTATTCCACCCACTTTTTCTCACTCAATCTTTTTACCATGCTATTAGCTGTGGGATTACTCACCCCAAGTGCTTGACTCAATGAAGAGATACTTACCTCTCTATTCTCATCAGAAAGCGAATAGAGGGCTTTTAAATAGTTTTCTTCTGTTGTTGAAGCTTTTTGATTCATTTTGAAAGTCAATACCCCATTACCGGATTGGCTGGCATCGATTCATGTGGCTCAATATTTCAGCCATTTAAATTTGTGAGATTCTTCGGGTATTTTGGTTCGGTGAACTATTCGCTTTAATCTTTCAGGGAGTTTCAGAACATTGTCTCGGTGGCGCTTAGCGGTGTCATCAAGATCTTCTCTATCCTGAATCTTCCAAAAAGTGTTTAGTCGATGTATCAAGTCAATATAATCCGACCCTGTATAGGCTCCGATTCGCACAGCGCTATCTGAAAAATGCCTGAATAGATCCCCCTGTTTTTCACCTGATTCCATCATCAAGTGACCTGGCATGACGATTCCTAGTTTCATCATTTCTCCATAAGCCGTCATCACACCTGAAGGATCGTACTCGAATAGCAAATCGATGAATTCCATGTAGGCCTTTGCATGCCTCATCTCATCTGAAGCTACTCGGGCACAGATTTCTGCTAACATGGCATTACCTTGCTTCTTCGAAAGTGTTGCCACACGGCGATGCGTGATATTTGTCGCTAATTCCTGAAACGACGTGTAAATGAAAGATTTATAAGGGTTGTGTTCCGTTCCAATATCGAATCCATCTCTCAGCAAGTATTGAGTTGTCAGCTGAAATTCTCTCATATCAACCCTTCCCGATAGATAGAGGTAAGTATTTAGAACATCACCATGTCTGTTTTCTTCGGCGGTCCATGCCCTGAGCCAAGAGGTCCATGCATTTGAATTAAGTTGATCCAGTCCTTTGGTTTCAATCAACCAAGTCTGATAGGTTGGCAGAGCTTCTTCGGTAACCGTATCACCTACAACAACAGAAAAGAGATCATAATCCATTTGCGAACACAGGTCCTGAATTTCCAGCACTCTCTCCGAAAAATCAGGAGAATCAGATTGTGGCAATAAGTCGTCTGGTTGCCACAATTGCTCTGAATTGATCAAATACTTCGATGATATTTCGGATGCACGTGGTTCGGCATCTTTCATTATTTCGAGTATGTCTTTTTCTGATGTCACGCCCAAATATCCTTAAAAAACTGCGTCCGTGATAAAAAACTGAAATAATACGGCTTCGATTAACCCATTTACAGCAATTTGATCTCGTTTTGACAATGTTGACAAATAGTGGTGAAATTAGTGTTGACGACCTTTTAAAACGGTTTTAATTGCCGATTATCGACATTGTTTTCTTTTTATCTTCGATTTCCGAAATGTGTATTAAAAAGCTCTTTTTCGGCCTGTCAATGGCTGGTTTTGTTCTAACGGCATGTGGCCAAAATCCACTCGGGTTCGAGGTTATGGTTAATGGATTACTCGAAGAGAAAGTTGACACGGTAGGATCTTTGACCCTATATGATCTCATAGAAAAAACTTCGCCCATATTATTGGATGCGAGGGAGAGCCAGGAATATGAGGTAAGCCATATCGCAAATTCGATAAATGTAGGATTCGAAAATTTTGACGAGAGCTTGATTTCGTCCTTGAATAAGTCGGATACGATTATTGTTTATTGCTCAATTGGTAAGCGAAGCGAAGAGATTGGAAAGAAACTGAACGCTAAAGGATTTAAGCACGTTTACAACCTGTACGGAGGAATATTTGATTGGACAAATCGGAGTTTTCCCGTGGTGAATCACAAAGGTGATTCTGTTGAGGAAGTCCACCCTTATAATGCGCTTTGGGGTATTTGGGTTAATAATTACAAAAAGGTGTATGGATCGGAATAATCTATTAATGGTGTTTGCCAAAAATCCTGACCCGGGAAAAGTTAAAACGCGATTGGCTAAAACTATTGGAGAGGACAAGGCATTGGCGATATACCTTAAATTGCTGGAGCATACTTATTCAATCGCGGATAAGGTATTTGCAGATAAGGCTGTTTTTTACTCCGATAGAGTAGAGGAGTTTGACATTCTTGATTACTACAAATTTCCCAAGTTTCTTCAAAAAGGAAACGATCTGGGTGAGAGAATGGATCGCGCCTTCGGAGAGGCTTTCGCTCAAGGATATGAGAAGGTGGTTATTATCGGATCAGATTGTTATGAATTAACTTCTGAGATAATTGAAGACGCCTTTAAGTTGTTGGATGAAATTAACGTTGTCCTGGGGCCGGCATCTGACGGAGGCTACTATCTTCTTGGAATGGATCGGCATTATTCGCACCTGTTCAGAGATAAAAAATGGTCAACACCCGATGTGCTTCTTGATACGATTTTGGATACCAAAAAATTAAAACTTAGCTACACGCTTCTTCCCACCCTTACCGATGTTGATGAGGAAAAAGATTTGGGTGCTTTGAAGGATGAAATTGCAGGATTAGAGTGATATCAGTAAAAACTATAAACCACATAAATAGTTTATAATCAAAATAATATAATATATATATAAAGTTATTATTTGGGTTATGTGGTTACTTAAAAATACGTGTAAATGAACATTCCGGAGACATCCCTGAGGCGAATAGTCATAGTGGGAGGTGGTTTTGGAGGACTGCAGTTGGCAAAGAATTTGCCTCGAAGGAAGTTTCAGGTAGTGCTTATCGACAAGCATAATTATCATGCATTTCAGCCTTTATTGTATCAGGTTGCGACGGCCGGGTTAGAGCCTGATAGTATTGCATATCCTCTTCGTAAAATCTTTCAGGAGCATCCTGAGTTCTACTTCAGAATGGCCGAAGTTAATGAGGTGCATCCTGAGGAGAAGAAGATTTCAACGACTCTTGGGGATTTGGATTATGACTACTTGGTCATGGCGACAGGAACGGTTACCAACTTTTTTGGTAATGAGGATCTGGCAAAAATGGCGATGGGAATGAAGACCGTTCCTGAGGCTCTGAATATCAGATCTCTCTTGTTGGAGAACTTTGAGGCCGCTCTTTTGACTGATGACCTTAAAGAGCGCGAGAGTTTGATGAATGTGGTGATCGTAGGAGCTGGCCCAACAGGTGTGGAGCTTGCAGGTGCAATTGCTGAGCTCCGATCTCATGTGCTTCCTCATGACTATCCCGATCTTGATTTCAGGAGAATGAGTATTCACTTAGTGGAGGGCATGGGCCGAGTGCTTCCGCCGATGTCAGAAGAGTCTTCGGAAAAAGCGCTGAAATTTTTGGAAAAACTAGGGGTTCAGGTTTGGCTTAATACCCTTGTTGAAGGATATGATGGGAGGGAGATACGAACGTCGGGTAAGCCAATGCTCACTCAGACCTTAATATGGGCCGCAGGGGTTCATTGTATGCCCCCCAAAGGTGTCTCGGGAGAAGATCTTGTGCGCGGTAACAGAGTTAAAGTGAATCGATTTAATCAAGTCGAACGATTTGATGGCTTATATGCTATAGGGGATCTTGCGTACATGGAAACAGAGAATTTCCCGAAAGGACACCCTCAGGTAGCGCAACCAGCCATTCAGCAAGGGAAACTCTTGGCTAAAAATTTTGCCCGTATGCTGTCGGGTAAAGAGTTGGTACCGTTTGAATATAAGGATCTGGGGTCATTGGCAACCATTGGTCGCACCCGGGCTGTGGCGGATTTGCCCAAGTGGAAGACTCAGGGAGCCATGGCTTGGTTTATTTGGATGTTCGTTCACTTGATGTCCCTTGTGGGGTTTCGCAACAGGGTCGTGGTGTTTGTCAACTGGACCTATAACTTCTTTAACTATGATCGCGATATAAGATTGATTATTAGACCTTTCAAGAACCGGACACAATGAGCTTGCCTCTGAATTCAATCTCTGCTGATTTAATATTCGTGATGTATGTCCCCTCTGGAAGGCTTAGATCAATCCTGTTTGAGTTTAATACCCCTTGATCGACCAGTCTTCCGTTCAAATCGAAAATCAGGTAAGTACTTCCTTGGGGTGCTTCATCAACCATTACAAAATCTTTTGCAGGATTAGGGTAGAGGTTCAGTTCTTGTGTGTTCTCAGCTTCTGTGACGGAGCTGGTTAGGTCCAGAACTTCAGTTATATCGATTGAAAAGGATGAAATGCCGTAAGTGCCTGCAATCAGTTTATTTTCTTCCTCTTGAATCACAAGGTCTGTGACTACCACAAAAGGAAAATTGGAACCCACTCTTTCCCAGTTTACTCCATCATTTTCAGTTACATAAACCCCATTATCTGAAGCAATAAACCAGGTGCTTTCATCGTACCATTCGATGTGATTAATGGGCATCTCCTCCAGATCTCCCGAAACGGGAACCCAGGTATTTCCATAATCAGAGCTTAGGTAAATGTGAGGAGTTTCATCATTGATTCTATAACCCGAAACTGTCACAACAACCGTCGATTCTGAAAAGGGAGAAGCCTTTATATCAGTGACATAAAATCCCGGAAGCCCAGCTGAAATATCTTCCCAATCGTCTCCTCCATCTTGGGTAACCCAAACCTTTCCATCCGAGGTTCCTGCATAGAGAATATCTCCGTCAACCTTTGATTGATCGATTGTACTCACATTGCGTCGGGAAAAGAATTCTTCGTTGTCCTCAACCAGTACGGGGGAAATAGGTTCCCAGAATCCATAAGGTGCGAAATCCATTCTGTAAACGCGCTCTCTGGCCATATACAACACACTATTATCGTCATGGTCCATTCTTATCGGGGCATCCCAATTAACTCGCTCATCTTCGGGATAGCCCTCTTCCATAAGGAACACATCAAAAAATTCGGTGTCATAGAAGTAGAATCGACCATTCTGAACCGTACAGTAAATCCAGTTTTCATTTTCAGGATCAACGATAGGTTGGAATCCATCTCCTCCGAAGATTCTTGTCCAGTCATCAGGTTCAAAAAAGGAGTTGTTTACGTTGGTTCCGTTGTCTTGTGCACCTCCATATATTAGCGTTTCATCGTGTACGCTAGTCGCCACCCGATAAAACTGAGTATTTGGAATCCTGTCGACGTCTAGCCAAGTTACTCCGCCATCAGTAGTCCTGTAAAGCCCTCCATCTGTCGCTAAGAGAATATCTTCATCGCCGAGATATACGATGTCGTGCTTGTCTGCATGAACGATGTACTCAAACCATGGCGGAGCGTTCATAAACCAGGTATTTCCTCCGTCATTGGTGGTGTAGAGATCCACTCCCAGTACGCTAAGTTCATTTTGATCGGTAGGATTTACACCCAGTTTTCCAAAGTACCATCCGAATCCACCTAAGGCATTTTCAGGAACGTTAATCGTTGACACAGTCTCGAAAGACTCACCTGCATTCTGGCTTTTGTAGATGCCTTCTAATTGAAAACTCGGATTTACATAAATGGCAAATACAACATCCGGATCGCCCTCCCAAAGGTGAAGACCGATACGACTCATCGGGCCTTCGGGCAGTCCATCTGATAATTCTTCCCATGAATCTCCTCCATTGTCAGTTTTGAAAATCTTAGCGTCATCGCCCGATGCAACGCTGAATAAATTGGTTCTGATCCTATTCCACCCGGCGGCATATAGTACCGAAGGATCATTGGGATTCATCACTAAATCAATGATTCCCGCTCCTTCGTTAAGGAAAAGAATTTGTTCCCAGGTATCACCTCCGTCGTTACTGCGATAGAGGCCACGATCAGGACCCTCTTCAAATGGAACCCCCATGGTGGCTACGAAAATTTGATCGGAATTATCAGGGTTCACAATCACTTTAGAAATGATTCTTGTTTCTTCCAAACCGATATTTTCCCAAGTATCACCGCCATCGATACTGCGGTATAGCCCGTTTCCAATGTAAACGTTTCCGCTAATGTTCAAATCTCCCGTTCCTATGTAAATGGTTTCCGGATCGTTTGGATCAAATGCAATATCTCCGACCGGTAAGTGAGTCAAAGACTCAGAGATAGCCGTCCAAGTTTCTCCTTCGTCCTCCGTGCGGTAGGCTCCACCACCTGCGGTACCTGTAATCCATATCGATGGATTTTCAGGGTGTATGGCGATGGTGTTAATTCTTCCACCTATATTAAAAGGTCCTTCTTGAGTCCATTCGCCGTCAGTGTCTTTGGCCCCGATTTGATCATTTCGCCTCCTTGCCTTTTCCAGGCTTTTTAGCATCACGTCAACATCTAACGCCTCCTCGGGGAAGGAACGCTGAAAGAAAAAATGTTCGTAAGGGGCGTATTTCTCGTCGAGCTTATTTGGTTCCTCTTCACAAGCGACTAACCCAAACAACAAAGCAAATAGAAGGACGATCTTTTTCATAGACTTATTTTTAGGCAAAATCTAAACTGGTTGAAATATGTGCAAACTAAAAACACGGGAATCTTATATTTACAGAATTGTGTTTGCCTTCCAAGTAAATAAAGTCCGAAATTGATAAATAGTTCAGACAACTATTTAATAGCGAATGAGTCAATCAACTAAAAGAGAAAAAAACGAAGTGGATGACGTTCAACTGGCAAGAGCTTGCGCCAATGGTGATTCAAGAGCTCAAGCCTATTTGTATGAGCATTATTCACGACAAATGATGGCTCTTTGTTTACGCTATGCTAAGGATCAAGATGAAGCCGCAGATCTATTTCAAGACGGTTTCATTAAGGTTTTCAGGAAAATTGATCGATATAATGGAAAGGGTCCTCTCGGGGCCTGGATCAGACGGACTATCGTGAATAATGCCCTGGATCATATCCGTAAGTTAAAGCGAGAGCAGAGAAACGTTTCTCTTTTTGAAGTTGAATATAAAATGGATCACGACACGGAGATTCAACCAATGGAAGAAGATTCTCCTGTGTTAACAGCTGATAAACTGACTGAATTAATCGCAAAAATGCCAACTGGTTATCGAACGGTTTTTAATCTCTACGCAGTAGAAGAGTACACGCACAAGGAGATTGCAGAGCAGTTGGGTATCACCGAGAGTACCTCTAAAACCCAATACCGAAAGGCCAAAGCATTTATGCGAAATCTAATTACTACCGAACTTAAACACACTCTCAGTGAGTAAGGATTTATTCGAAATACAGGTTGGAGAAACTCTTCGTAAAGCCGAAGCTACCCCTCCAAAAGGTGCATGGGAAGCTATTCGCTCTCAAATACCACAATCGGGAGCATCGCCGTTCAGCTTTCCTACAGTGGCTGTTATAGTGACGGCTGGTTTATTGTTGGGTGGAGTTGTTGCATCTGACATGGCTCGCACTGAAGCCGATACTAATACTGTCATTGCAGCCGAGAACATATCTACGAGCTCAGATTTGAGAGCCGATAAAATCGATTATACCTCAGCACAGGCTGAAGTCAATTCATCTGATGTTCAAATCCAAGAATTAGATATGAATCCGATTCTTGAAGAATCGAAAGAAGAGACTATCGAAGATTCATCAATTCAAAAGGCCGAGGAAACTACTTCTCAGAAAGCAGAGACCACTGAAACGGCCAGTGATGAAGGCAATTTGCAGATGCCTGTCATCGTTCAAGCACCTCGACTACTAGACACTGAAACAGAGGAGAAGAAAGAGACAATATCCAATCCTGAGAGTACCAACCCCGAAGGAGAAACTACCATTGCATCTGAGAAAACACTCTTAATCGAGGGAATTAAGACATGTTATACTCCTTGTGAATTAAGTCTTTCGGCAAAAGGCGACGATGCTGATCATTATTCATGGGACGCAGGTAAATTCGGATTTTCTGAACAAGCCGAACTTAATTTGGTGATTGAGGAACCGACGGATTTGACTATTTATTTAACGGGGTATTTTGACGAAGACTTCCAAGTAGAAACAAGCCACCACATCTTGGTGAAAGAAGGGTCAACGCTCTTCGTGCCTGATGCTTTTTCCCCGAATGGAGATGGGTTTAATGAAGAATATTTTGTCGAGGGTACCGGCATCGAATCCTTTACGATGTCTATAGTTGATTCGAGAGGTAAGGTTGTTTTCCAGACCAATTCCATCGAAGAACACTGGACATTCGATCCGAGTCTTCAACTGGCCAATGAAGTGTATACGGTAGTGGTTGGAGCTATTGGTGTGGATGGGAAATCCTATGTGGTGAATCAACCATTAACTATCGTCAGATAGAAGGCTTGAAGTACTTTAGGTAGTAGGAGACGAAGGCATTATAGTCTTCCGTTCCCGCCTCGATTCCCTGCAGTTTTAGGTATTGATCGTTCATTTTTTCCGACACTTGAGGAAAATAGGGCCTATACTGTCCTGCTCTTGCCCATATGGCAGCTCGGTCGATCTGCAGTTCTAAAGGAATGGCTGCTGCAATTAACTCTCGATCCTCAGCTTCAATTGTGCGGTTTACTTCGCGAGCAACATATCGCCATAGCGCATAGGCAGCCGAATAGGAAAGTATTGGATCCTCAGCTTCAATTAATGCCAAATAAGCAACAAAGTTGGCTTCTGCTTCTCTTGTGATTCCCAGCGCATGAGCCATTTCGTGTGCCGCAGTGAAAGAACCTGACAACACCCCGCTAGAGGCATCCATATTTGCCTCACCTGTGAAAGGATTATAGATTCCCAAAATTCCCAGTCTGCGAAGTGCACCAGGAGGTTTGACCTTTCTCAACACTATTCCTGAACTTATCGGATAGCCAAACGGCTCAAGGACTTTCTTCACCTTTTCTTCTAAAATTTCTTGAGGAATTTCAATTGGCAGATCTTCAACAGAAGCCGTGTCGTTGGGCAGCGGAATAAGCTTTCGCTGTTCCATTGCCTGATTCATTGTATAGAAATACAATTTGACCACATCGTATTTATCTTTTTCGGTCTCCAGCCCGATTCTTTCACCCAATTCGGGCCCAACGTAATTGAATCCCCAAAGAATTAGAAAGAAGGCAGCTGTGCCGCCTAATAGATTCAGCAAGCGAAGACCAAATCTTGACCAATTTTTGAGCGATTGCTTTCGGGGAAATCGCACAACCGGCCATAACAACGCAAGGATTATTAATAGGTAATATCCGGAAAAGGGAAGGACTCCACCAACGAAAAACTGAATTTTTCGGATGAAAGGAAAAACGATCGATAGGTAAAAGCTGTCGAATAAATCGGGGTCAATCCAAAAAAAGAATCTAAAAAGAAGGGCCACCCCAAAAAGAAGCAGCCCTATATACCGCGATAAGCGTTTTTTCATCAATCTTGCACGGGTTGAGCTGATTCTAATTCAGTAATACCCATTTCATAAAGTGCAAAAGCCCAAATATCGGCTTGCTCCTCAATAATTTTAGTCATTGGTTTACCTGCTCCGTGGCCTGCGTCAGTTTCTATGCGAATAAGAACGGGGTTTCCACCGCCGTGCTTTTCTTGAAGTGTAGCGGCAAATTTAAACGAATGGGCCGGCACCACTCTGTCGTCATGGTCTCCGGTGGTCACCATAGTTGAAGGGTAGACAGTATTCTCTTCTAAGTTGTGCAGTGGGGAGTAGGCGTGAAGCGCTTCGAATTCTGCCTTAGAGCTATCGGCACAACCATACTCGGGAATCCAGCCTTTACCAACGGTGAACTTGTGAAAGCGGAGCATATCCATAACACCAACTGCGGGCAAAGCCACAGCAAAAAGATCGGGTCTTTGGGTCATTGCCGCTCCGACTAACAACCCACCATTTGATCCCCCTCGGATGGCCAACTGCTCCGGTGAAGTATAATTTTCGGCAATGAGGTATTCTGCAGCTGCGATGAAGTCATCAAAAACATTCTGCTTCTGCAAGATCATTCCTTGTTTATGCCATTCTTCTCCAAACTCGCCACCACCTCTTAAATTGGCCAATGCGTAGACTCCTCCATTCTCTAAAAAGAAGATATTACTTGTGCTAAACGACGGGCTGAGACTAATGTTGAACCCTCCATATCCATAAAGCAAAGTTGGATTCTTGCCGTTAAGCTCTATCCCCTTTTTATGAACGATAAACATCGGAACTTCGGTTCCATCTTTGCTCTTGTACCAAACCTGTTTTGATTCGAATTCTTCAGGATCAAATTTCAGATCAGGTTTATTGAAGAGCTCAGACTCACCCGATGCAATATCCAGTTCAAATATTGTC
This sequence comes from uncultured Cryomorphaceae bacterium, assembly GCA_964635965.1. Taxonomy (GTDB): domain Bacteria; phylum Bacteroidota; class Bacteroidia; order Flavobacteriales_D; family Cryomorphaceae; genus JAKVAV01. Next base: position 6,548 of record CAZWQX010000067.1, on the reverse strand, counting down.
GGTGGATAAGTAAAGGAGTAGAACGTGTAAAATACGGTAGTGTAATCTCGTCTTCCGCCAAAGCCCGATGCTGAACCGGGAGCGGGGAATTGGATCTCACGTACAACATTTCCTTCATAATCTGTTTGGAATACCTGCGAAGTGGCATTTTTGAGGTATTCCGGAAAGAGATATCCTCCTGCGGTGGCAACATTGACCAGAGTTTCTTCTTTTTCAGCAATTACGTCCTTCCAGTTTTCAACTCCAAAAGATTCAGGGCTAACCGAAACCACTCGGTAATTTGGTGCATCAATATCCGTTAGCGCTAAAAACTGACCATTGTGATGATCCACCACGGAAGTTTTGTTTGAATATCCCGAGCACATTTTGGTCAAAGGCCCATCAGATTCAAGGTCTTTGAAGAACGTTTCATATCCATCCGTTCCGGCAGCGGCATACATGATTAGATACTTGTCATCCTCAGTCACATTGCACCAGTGATAGAGGTTAGGGTTTTCATCATTTCTGTAAAACAGCTCATCTTCACTCTGGGGAGTCCCCAGTTTGTGATAGTAGATGCTGTGGTATTTGTTATCGGCAGATAATTCCGTTCCAGGAGCAGGTTTTGGATACCGACTGTAGTAAAACCCATCCTTGCTCCAAGCGGCTCCTGAAAATTTAACCCATTCCAGTCGATCTTCAAGGTCTGTGTTTGTTTCAATTTCACGGATATAAATGTTGCTCCAATCAGAACCTGCTTCAGACTTTGAATAAGCCATGTATTTAAAGTCATCCGATGCACCTAACAAACCAACGCTCACAGTTCCATCTTCCGATAGTTTATTGGGATCAATGAATACCATTGGTTCACCATCTCTCCCTTTTTGATAATAGATGACGGATTGATTCTGCAATCCATCATTTTTGTAGAAGAAGTAATAATCTCCCACTTTGTAAGGTGAGCTCAATCTGGGGTAATTAAAAAGCTCAGTGAGCCTATCTTGAATTTTCTCTCGGTAGGAAATATTTGATAGGTATGACTGTGTTAACGCGTTTTGTTGCTTCACCCAGTCTTCCGTATCTGCTGCAGTATCATTTTCTAACCAGCGATAAGGGTCAGAAACCTTAGTGCCAAAATACTCATCAGAAACCTCGACTTTTTTGGTCTCAGGGTATTGGATTGATTTCTCTTCTGTCATTGATGATTCAGTTGCGCAAGCTGATAGAATTACCGCTAACGCCAGGATTTCTTGTTTGTGCATGAATTTTCTTGTTGGACGGTAAAAGTAATGACTAAAAGGATTCGCGTACCCAACAAAAAAAAGGGATGTAATAAACATCCCTTATGTGACACTTGTAGCAATTTCGTTGCCTCAGCGCAAAGTGAATTTCACCGAACTGAGACAGCTTATAGATGCAAATTATGAATCAGGTTTGAGAAAGTCAATAGGCTACCACATTTCTCCATCATCCTCATCGAGAATGAGCAGCGCCTCTGAGAGTTCTCCGAGTGTTTTGATGTCGTTCTTTTGCTTGGCCAAAGCTCTACCTTTCTTGTAAAAGTCGATGGCCTCGGAGGTTTTATCTTTCTCCTCCAGCAACTTGCCTAGTTGGTAGTATGTAGGCAAATACTCCGGGTCATTTTCAATGATCTTTCTGAAAACGTCGATAGCCTTGTCCACTTCATTATCCTTGCGGTATTCCAAAGCTGCGGCATAGTTCAAAAAAGTATCGTCCGGATTCTTTTCCAGCATTTCGCTAATAAGCTCCATTCGGTTTGTACTCATGCCAATAATTTTATCTCCTTCGCGGTTATTCATGTAAAATTAATGGGTTTGCCACTCATCTCATAACTTCAATCTCTTAAAATAGGTGAAGTTTTCAACGAATTTTCTTCAATCTGAAGACAACTTCTAGACCACTTCGTTATGAACGAAATGAATGGCTTCTTCCAAGGATTCCCTTCTGAACCAATTCATCGAAGGATTTCTTCGGAACCACGTTAACTGACGTTTCGCGTATCTACGAGAGTTTCGTTTAATTAACCTGATACATTCATGTATATCATAATCTCCATTGAAGTAGGGGATAAACTCCTGATAACCTACAGTTCTGAAGACAGGTGACTCCTTGAATTTGAGTAGTTCTTTAACCTCCGTTTCCAAGCCATCATCTATCATTTGATCAACCCTTTCGTCTATTCGACCGTAAAGTTTCTCTCTATCCCAATCAATTCCAATGAAGAGTGCATTAAACTTCGGATCGGGTTGATTATCACTAATTATTTCTGAGAATGCTTTTCCTTCTGTTTCAACCAATTCGATGGCCCGAATTAGTCTCATAGGGTTATTGTCATCTATGAACTTTCGTGCATTCAAATCAACAGAGTCAAGTCTTCTTCTCAGCCCATCAACCCCCTCTTGATCAAATAAACGATTCAGTTCCTTTCTCAATCCCGAAGACGAAGGACGGACATCAAATCCATAAACAAGGGCATTGATATAAAGACCTGAACCGCCGACGATTATAGGGATGTGTCCCCTTTTCAAAATATCGTTCATTACCACTTCTGCTTGAGCGGCGAATTGCCCCGCGGTAATTGGTTCTGCTATACTATGTGAATCGATGAAATGGTGGGGGATACTCTGCATTTCTGCAGAAGTCGGTTTTGCAGTTCCGATCGACATTTCTCGGTAGAATTGTCTGGAATCTGCGGAGATAATTTCACCACCAATCTTCTTTGCAATTTCGATGGAAAGACTCGTTTTACCAGAGGCTGTGGGACCACAAATTATGGGAACCAATTGATCAGATGAAATCGTCTTCGAGGTCATCGATGTTTTCAAATCCCGGTTCTTCTTCCGATTCAATGTCATCTTCGAAATCAGTAGGGAAGGAGTCTACAGGTTCTTTTGACGTTTCTTCAGGAGCATCGCCCACAGACAGTGCAACGAGCGGATAGATTATGTCAGAATTCTCTTCGTCTAAAGAGATCAGCTCAACGAAGAATATCCACATCCTCATGAAGTCATAAAGATAAAGTAGCTTATCACCTTCAGAGGACAGCAGTTCCTTAAGAGGAATATCACTCATCACCCTGGTGTCTTCAGCGCCGAAGTCCATCAACGAAATTTCCTGACCCTTATCCCATTCGTCGTTACTTAAATAAAAAGAGGCCATTTCCATTCCTGAAAACGAAAATGCTTTGATTATAGCATCATGTAAATCCTGGAAACTAGAGTCAGGACGGATAAGGATGTCCCGAAAGACTTCATCACTTTGATCCAGAAGAATCCGAAAATGAAATACTTTTTCAGCCATTTTTTCAATTTCAAGTGAAAGGTAAGGCGCTTTCTTGACAGGAAATAGTACTTGGGGTAAAAAAAGAAAAGAGTCGGTACTAAACCGACTCCTTGAACATTAATAATTTCGAATTATACCCCTAATTAGAGATGGTAATATCATTAATCATTTCAAGTGGAATTGTCATTCCATCAGGAACTTGTGCTCCCGGTGCTATTGTTATGCTCCCTACAATGTCGTCTTTTAAGTTTCCTGCTGTCACCCATCCGCTGGTAACATCCATTGTTAGGGTACCGGAACGTGTGCCTTCGTAAAACTGAGTGGCATCCAAACCTTGCATTGATGTTTGGGCATTTTCAGGATCTGTTTCAAGCACTGCGCTTACCTCAATTGTTGCTACACCATCAACCATTGTTTTCAGCGTATAAGTTGTTGTAGAGATGAGTGGAAGACCCGTTGAGGTGTATTGTGTCTTCGTCCATGAATCACCCTCTTTAACTTCACCATCAGGAAAAATGTCCGTAGTTGTTTCAAGATTTTTAGCCAATCCGTCATCTCCGAAACTTCCTGATATCTGCTCACTGGCGGCAGGTCCTCCCGGCATTCCTTCAGTAGCTTTTTTCACCATTTCTTCAAGGCCCATCACTTCCTGTACAATACCCTTTCTGGTGATTTTAGCGCTAAATTTTTTATCACTCAAGCCGGCAAGAACCTTTGACATAGGATCTACCATTTCTAAAGAAGCAGTATCGGAGGTAAAAGACTGATTTTGTCCCATTCCGCTCATGCCCATCCCAATTTCACCGTACCAGATCTGGTAGGTGTCGGCATCGGCTCCACTTTCTGTAAGTTCCATATAAGTTACTGCCGTTGCGTTCGTAGTGATCTCCATCGTCTGACCCATCATTGATTGTTTTGTCAGATTATCTACAACTACCTTTTGGGTGTATGTTTTTCCTTTTTCCAGGTTAAGCTGAAGTTCCACCTTTTTAGCAGGCATCACGGCCAATGCAGCCATGGCCGCTCCAAGTAGAATTTTAGAATACTTCATAGTCATTTTTTGATTTGCTCAAAGAACGGCATTTTTCCGTGATGAATTCCTCGGCTCATAAAGCAATAGAACCGTTTAAGGAATTACTTTGAAAGAACAGGCTGGAAGACCTATTGGGCTTGTTTGATAAATTCTCCGAAGGGATTATCGGGAAAAACTTAAACGAACGCCCGCGTTTACGATGAACGTATTTTGTTTAATTTCAGTGAATCCATCGAATAACCCATCAGGATCTTCCGAAATACCGTCATGAGTGTTGGTTAAACCTACCTCGTAAGTGAGATCAACAAAGAATATGGATAAATCAACCCCTACGCCCAATTGGCCTCCCCACATGGTAGAATTCCAATCCACTCTATCATCCAATTCTCCATTGTCATACTCTGTAGTTGTGAGAAACATCATAGATGGTCCTGCATACACCCTTACGTTTAGGAATGGCTCGGTGGTAGGGTCAACAAATCGATAACCTACCAACAAAGGGATTAAAACACCTTGAACGGATTGATCGATATTTGCATCCCCCGTAGAACTGTATTCGGTTGTTCTCGAAAACCATGAAATACCCGGGTTTAGATGAAATCGATTACCAATTAAGGCAGAAGCTCCTATTTGACCTCCTACTTTTGCTTGAGTGCTAGTTCCATCGGGAGAATCGGTGACATTTGAAAAATTCATTCCGATAAAGGGCCTGATTTCTACCTGAGAGTAGGCGGCTGAAGCAAATAAGCAAGCCACGATAAATAGCTTAATTTTCATGATTAACGTGAAATTTTAATGGTACGCTAAGAAACGAAAATTTAAGCTAGACCGGCCTGGCTTGTAGCTTCGAGTGTTTCACTTACCGCGATACCCGCCTCTTGACCTGCGCGCATGGCTCCATCAATGGAAGCATTGGTTAAGTAATCGCCTGCAAGATGGATGTGACTTGTAATTTGCGTCTGTTCGGCAGGAACACTGAGCTTGGGCAGCTTGACTACTGGCAAGGCCCGGGGGATTTGGTAAGTTTTAAGGTGATTTAATTCGCCTGTGGAAACACCTAAAAGATCGGCTAGATCTTTCAACACCACTCGTGGTTTCTGATCACCTCGAGTTGTAACCGACCAAAGGGATTTACCCTTCGGTACGCACGATTGTGAAATTTCATCGTGTCTGGCAAAATTGTTAATGCTACTCTTTTTTCGCGCATCGAGACCAATCAGACGAGACATCCCCGGCAGACTCATTGATCCCGAAAAGTACATTGTGGTGGTAGATTTCCATTCTTGTGGATCCGAAATCTGGCCGAGTAAATTATCGGGATTGGTTGCAATAATGAGTTTTTTACATCTAATTTCTTCCCCTGTTGATATCACTACCGAGGGTGCCTGACTAATTGAGTTAACCATTTGATTGAGCCTTATATCGGTTTTAGATAATCTCGAAGCCAGTTGCTCCGGAATTTTCCCCATCCCGTTCTCAGGGATGCATGCATCCCCGTTTGAAAAATTCCTGAAGACAAACCGAAACATATTAACTGATGTCGTTAACTCTCTTTCGAGAAAGATGCCTCCGAAAAATGGAGTAAAGAACCTCTCAATGATTTGATTTGAAAAACCATAGGACTCTAGAAAATGACGCGTAGTTTGATGATCATCAGGAAAAAGATCGTTTAGTTTTTCTTTTTGCAGTGACTTCGTTAGTTGATAAAGCTTCCATTTATCCTTGAGGGTTCCGACTCTGGAAAATAGGGTTGAAAAAGTTGCTGATGGCACCCTCAATGGATCCGCTATCCGAAAGGAGCCCTTTTCATCAAAGATCTTCGCCCCGGGAGCAAATCGTTTTAGGTTCAATTTTGAATAATCGAGAATTTCTCTGGCCTTTTCATAAGAATCGATCAACACTTGAAAGCCTCTGTCGAGAAGAAATCCATCTATTTCGTCTGTTCTGACTCTTCCACCAATTCGATCAGATCCTTCTAGAATGAGCGTTTTTAAACCTTTCGATTCAGATTCTAATGCCGCCGTGAGGCCAGCTAAACCAGCTCCTACGATTACTACATCGTATTGAGTTTCTCCCATGTGGCGAAAATAAAAAAGCAGCGTTTAATGGCGCTGCTTTGATTTTGGTATTAAGGATTAAATCACGGTTTCCCAAGGTCTGGTCGGTCTGCATAACCGAATTCTTGTTCATCCACGAGTTCTTCACCATTGTATTCTCCAAATCTTAACACTAC
>CAZWQX010000066.1:0-20181 GCA_964635965.1 uncultured Cryomorphaceae bacterium | reverse complement strand
TATCAGAAGAAAAAGCAGGGATGTCATCTGAGGCAGCTGTTTCAGAAGTAACGGTAGAGTCGTTACCTATTTATTACATTGATGGCGAGGTGAAAATTTCTGAGATGGATAGCGCATTTTATGCAGAACGATATAGTAAAATAGGTGCCTATCTCGGTTCTGATGCTCAGAACATGTTGGAAATGCCTTTGGCGGTTGCTTTAGTATGGAATTATGAGGAAGACAAAGCAGTAATTCGAGTAGCGCTAGCTTGTGAATCAGATAAAGAAGGTGAAGGAGAAATAATGAAAGGCATGACGCATGGAGGGAAAGCAGTGAGAGGCGTCCACATGGGAGATTATGAAAATCTAGAAGAAACACATGATGCCGTTTCTGATTACATAGAAGCCAACCAACTTGAAATGGCGGGTCCACCATGGGAAGTCTACACCACAGATCCGGGTTCGGAACCAGACCCTTCTAAATGGATCACCAATGTATATTATCCTGTCCTTTAAGCAGAAATAAAAGATTCTCAAAGCGCCCTCGAGGCGCTTTTTTTATGATCAGAGAGAAGATGTCGGACAGAGGACAAAATGTCAAAGAAAGATCATAATTAGCTTATTCAAGCAAACGATTCCCGAACTTCGGAATGAAACTTGTGTTTCAAATCAAAACATGAAAACCATGTCTAAGTACTTTCTCTTCTTTTTAGGATGGGCCTTTCTCTCCTCTTGCATAGGCATTCCTTCCGTGGACTCCGATTCACAACCGATAGATCACTCTGCCTGGAACGAGCTCTTAAAGAAACATGTCGATAACGAAGGGCTGGTAAACTATCAAGGTTTCATTAAAGACAAGGGAGTTTTCCAGTCTTATCTGGACTTACTAAGTCAAAATCATCCAAATTCAAGCAATTGGTCGAAAGATGAACAACTCGCTTATTGGATAAATGCATACAACGCATTTACGATAAAACTCATAATTGATTATTACCCGGTTCAATCAATAAAAGACATTGCCGGGAGCATACCATTTGTTAACTCTCCTTGGGATGTGAAATTTATCGAGATAGAAGGAGAAACCTATGATCTCAATAACATAGAACACGGTATTATTCGAAAACAGTTTCAAGAGCCCAGAATTCATTTTGCCTTGGTTTGTGCAGCTGTATCTTGTCCGAAGTTGCGCAATGAGGCCTATGTTGCCGAACGATTAGATGATCAACTCGAAGATCAGGCAATCGGATTTTTTAATAATCCCGCCAAGAACAAAATTGAATCAAACAGGGCGGAAGTTTCTAAGCTACTAAGTTGGTATGGAGGTGATTTCAAAATTGGAAACCAAACGAAAATAGACTACATAAATCGCTACAGTAAGGTAAAGCTGAATGACGAGGCAAAACTTGACTTCATGGACTATGACTGGAATTTAAACGAGCAATAAAAAAAAGCCTCGCTCGGTGCGAGGCTTTCCTCTATCCAGACGGGTGCTTAATCTAAATTACAGTATCGCCCTGTCTGATCTCCTCCAAATCATTCAACTCATTTTTTGAAAACAATCGACTCTTAATTAAGAATCTTTTCCCAAAGGGAATTTCCAGAGAAAAACTGGCACCTCTACCAATGGAGACATCTAACGTAAGGTGGGTATGCTTCCAGTACTCGAATTGATCGGCTGACATGAAAAAATTACAGCCATGAATTTTCCCCAACCATACATCGGAAGCTCCAACAATAAAATCACCTTTGGCAAAACACATCGGGCTTGACCCATCACAACATCCACCACTTTGGTGAAACATGAGATCACCATGAGTCTCTCTGATCAGGTCGATCAGGTTTTTGGCTTCTTGTGTTGCGTCTATTCGGTTAAACGGCATGAGAAATAGAATGAGAAAACTTCCCGCCACAAAGGAGAAGACGGGAAGTTTTCGTTGGAATCAAACCCTAAAAGAATCCTAGCTTATTCTTGTCATAAGAAATCAGCATATTCTTGTTCTGACGGTAATGGTTCAACATCATGAGATGCGTTTCACGTCCGAAACCTGATTTCTTGTAGCCTCCGAATGGAGCATGTGCCGGATAAGCGTGGTAACAGTTAACCCAAACCCTACCTGCTTTAATCGCTCGAGGAACCATATAAGCCTCGTGCGCATCTCTTGTCCAAACACCTGCACCCAATCCGTATAGCGTATCATTGGCAATTTCAATTGCTTCTTCTACGGTTTTGAAAGTGGTTACTGAAGTAACGGGACCGAAGATTTCTTCTTGGAATACACGCATTTTGTTATTCCCTTTCAAAATGGTGGGCTTGATGTAGTAACCGTTTTCATTACCGCTGTTCACAGAGGCAGCCATCCCACCGGTTAATACTTCGGCACCTTCTTGCTTTCCAATATCGATGTAGTTCAAAATTTTCTCATACTGATCTTGCGAAGCCTGAGCACCCATCATCACATTCTTGTCTAGTGGGTTACCCATTTGAATTGCTTCAGTACGCTGAATTACACGATCCATGAATCGATCATAGATGTCTTCGTGAACTAAGATTCTACTTGGGCAGGTGCAAACTTCTCCTTGGTTAAGGGCAAACATTACCGCTCCCTCTACACACTTGTCAAGGTATTCGTCATCGCCATCCAATACTGATTTGAAGAAGATATTTGGTGACTTCCCACCAAGCTCCATCGTTACGGGATTCAGGTTTTCAGAAGCGTATTGCATAATCAAACGACCCGTTGTAGTTTCTCCTGTAAACGCTACTTTATCTACTCTTGGCGACTGGGCCAATGGCTTACCTGCTTCAGGTCCGAAACCATTAACTACGTTTACTACTCCGTCGGGGAGTAAGTCGCCGATAAGTTCCATTAATACCATGATTGAAACCGGAGTTTGCTCGGCCGGTTTTACCACGGTGCAGCATCCGGCAGCAAGAGCAGGAGCCACTTTCCAAGTTGCCATAAGCAAAGGAAAGTTCCATGGAATGATTTGGCCTACGACCCCAATTGGTTCCTTAATGTTAACCGAAACAGTTGTAGCATCCAATTCAGAAATTGACCCTTCTTCCGCACGAATCACTCCGGCGAAATATCGGAAGTGATCGACAACCAATGCCAAATCGGCATTGATAGTTTCGCGTACTGCCTTTCCGTTATCAATGGTTTCAACTGCCGCTAAAAACTCAAGGTTTTTCTCTATTCGATCAGCAATTTTGAGTAGGATATTACTTCTTTCTGTTGCTGAAGTTTTGCTCCAAGACTGGAATGCTTGATGCGCTGCATCTAGAGCCAATTCAATATCGGCTGCTTTTCCTCTCGCTACTTTGGTGAATACTTTCCCGTCTACGGGGCTCACCACTTCGAAGTACGATCCGTCAGCAGGTGGAACAAACTCTCCACCAATGTAATTATCGTACCGTTCCTTAAACTTCGGTCTCATAACAACCGAAGCAGGCATTTCCATAGTTTGTGTTGACATAACAGTTAGTAATTAGTGTTCGACTGCAAGGTTGTGAATAATCGCAATCGCCCTTTCACAGTGAGTCGCAACGATTAGCACAATAGTCTCATTCCTCTGAGAAATTGGGATTTCAGGCTTGATTGTGTACATTTAACACCTACTCTACTCACTATGCTCGACCGATTTAACCTTAAGGAGAAGCATAAAATTTTTAGTGCTCCGAAAACTGATGTGGAACACCGCACTTCCCACAATGCGGACCATGCCGTATTGAACGTCTTCGAGACGAGCAAAGTCACCCACAGTTTTGATTTACAATTTGATAGCCCTGTTGTAGTGAGTATGATTCAGGGAAAGAAAGTCATGCATTTGAAGTCAAAAGATCCTTTTGATTTCACTCCCGGCGAGAGCATTGTAATGCCCTCTTCGGAACTTATGTATATAGATTTTCCCGAGGCGTCTGCCGACAGTCCAACCCAATGTCTGGCCTTGGAAATCAGCGATGGATTTGTTCAAAACACAATGGCATGGCTGAATGAGCATTTCCCCAAAACGGATGATGGAGAATGGGCGTGGTGTAAGGATAATTTCCTACTTCTAAATAACGAAAATGTACAGGACAGTCTGAATCGCTTGATTAGGGTTATGGTGCAAAATAACTACGGGAAACAGCTCATGGCGTCCAACACCACCAGAGAATTGATTGCGGTGCTGATGCAGACACATGCCAGGCACTTTCTACTTGAGAATTTAAAGAATTTATCGACTAGAAATAGGTTGGCAGGAGTAATTCAATACATCCGACGAAATATCACGAAAAAGCTGACCATTGAGCAACTTGCGGATAAGGCTTGCCTATCACGAGCGCAATTTTTCCGAGCCTTTCAGACAGAGTTGGGAGAAACGCCGGTTCAGTTCATTAATCGCGAGCGCTTACAACTGGCCAAGAGACATTTACTTCTTCACAACAGGACGGTCACTCAGGCTTGTTACGACAGTGGTTTTACCAGTTTAAATTACTTCTCGCGCATATTTAAGAAGTATGAAGGTTCCTCTCCTACTGAATGGAAAACGAAAAAACTACAAAGTCTTTAACTGAAAAATCCGCAATACCGAGGGTTCCCCGATAGTGCGGATTTTATTATGTCAACCTAAATCTAAACGAACTGAGCTGTTTCAGTCGAACCCTCAAGGGCTTTGGTAGAAACCTTCCCTGCGGTGACCACATTTTGTACTTCGTCGTAATAACCGGTACCAACAAAAGCTTGATGTTTAACAGCAGCAAACCCTTCTTTTTGCAAGCCGAATTCTCTTTCTTGAAGCTCAGAATATCCAGCCATACCTCTTTCTTTATAAGCCTTGCTGAGCTCAAACATGCTAGTATTTAAGGCGTGGAATCCCGCGAGAGTAATAAACTGGAATTTGTACCCCATTTTAGCCAGCTCTTCACGGAAACACTCCATCTCTTCGACAGAGAGTTTTGCAGCCCAATTAAAACTAGGGCTGCAGTTATAGGCCAGCATTTTTCCCGGGTATTTAGCGTGAATAGCTTCGGCAAACTTTCGAGCTTGTTCCAAGTCGGGATTAGAAGTTTCCATCCAGAGTAGATCAGCATAAGGAGCGTAACTCAAACCTCGATCTATTGCTTGTTCTACTCCGTTGTTAACGTAGAAGAAACCTTCATGTGTGCGCTCGCCTGTCACAAACTTGCAATCGCGTTCGTCCACGTCAGATGTGAGTAGGTTCGCTGCATCGGCGTCGGTACGAGCAATAATTAATGTCGGGACACCCATTACATCTGAAGCCAATCTGGCTGCAACCAACTTATTGATTGCTTCTTGAGTTGGCACCAGTACTTTCCCGCCTAAGTGACCACATTTTTTTGCACTACTCAATTGATCTTCAAAGTGTACTCCTGCCGCACCTGCCTTGATCATTTCTTTCATCAATTCGAAGGCATTCAGGTTTCCGCCGAAACCGGCTTCAGCGTCGGCAACAATAGGAACGAGCCATTCTTTTTCGCCCTCACCTTTTACGCTTTGGATTTGATCTGCACGTAGTAGGGCATTGTTTATTTTCTCAACAACTGCCGGTACGGAATTAGCGGGATACAAGCTTTGATCGGGGAACATTTGTCCTGCAAGGTTCGCATCTGCTGCAACTTGCCACCCACTCAGGTAGATGGCTTCGAGTCCCGCTGCCACTTCTTGAATTGCCTGATTTCCTGTAAGTGCACCAAGGCCTGCTACAAAGTCTTGATTATTGAGTTTATCCCATAATTTCTCTGCACCGTGTCGAGCGACGCTATATTCAATGTTATAGGAGCCGCGAAGAGTTAAAACCTTCTTTGCATCATAAGGACGAGTGATCCCTTTCCAACGTTTATTCGTTGCCCACTCTTTTTCCAATTCTTTGATTTGTTTCTGATTTTTCATGTTAGGTGGTTTTTGTATTGATAAGTCGTTTACAGTAAGTGAAGTGATTCGGTAGTTAAAAATTCGTCTAAGTCTTTTGATGTAATCAGCTTGTGGTATTGCTCCGCGGCCTCTTCCAGTTTAGGCTGCCAATTAGGATTCATCCCTCCTTCTCCCCTTAGCTTCTGCAACTCTTGTCCGTACAGCTTTTCAAATACGTGGTTGGTAAAACAGGTGCCATCGTCAAGAATCACCTTCTTTTTTAACCATTGCCAAAGCTGGGTTCGGCTGATTTCGGCCGTGGCTGCATCTTCCATAAGGTGGTTGATCGCAGCAGCCCCATTGCCCGATAGCCATGCCGAGAGGTATTGAATTCCAATGCTGATATTCTTTCGAATTCCACCCTCGGTAATTTCACCTGACGGTACTTCAATCAGGTCAGCAGGTTTGATCGTATCGTTCGGGCTTATTAATTCAATTTGGTTCGCGGTGGGCATATGCTCATCGAAAATCTCCATGGCTACTTGAACCAATGCGGGGTGAGCTACCCATGTACCATCGTGACCATCCAGTACTTCTCGCATCTTATCTTTTCGCACTTTTTCAATAGCGCGATTATTCTCTTCAGGGTTGTTTTTAACCGGGATTTGAGCAGCCATTCCACCCATAGCGTGAATACCCCTTCGGTGACACACCTGGATCACTCTTTTCGAATAGGCGTGCATAAAAGGGACTTCCATAGTTACCAAGTCACGATCAGGGAGAACGAAGCCAGGACGGTTTCTAAATCGCTTAATGAAGCTGAAAATGTAGTCCCAGCGCCCGCAGTTCAAACCTGCGCTATGATCCCTAAGCTCATAAAGGAATTCATCCAACTGGAATGAGGCCAAAATGGTTTCAATAAGAACGGTCGCCCGAATGGTACCTGCCGGAATTCCGATATATTCTTGAGCGAAAACAAATACTTCATTCCACCAGCGAGCTTCTCGGTAATGCTCCAATTTTGGCAGGTAGAAATACGGCCCTGAACCCCTGCTCATTAGCTCGGTAGCATTGTGGAAGAAGAAGAGTCCAAAATCCAAAAGCGAACCTGACGCAGGTTTGCCATTAATGAGGATTCCCTTTTCTTCCAGGTGCAATCCACGTGGTCTCACCATTAATGTGGCGATCTCTTGATTCAATTCATATTGCTTGCCATTAATTGGATTCGAGAAAGTGATTTCTCTTCTCACGGCATCGTATAAATTCTTTTGTCCGTCAATTACATTTTCCCAAGTCGGCGAATTGCTGTCTTCCAGGTCGGCCATAAACACCTTGGCACCCGAATTCAACGCATTGATGATCATCTTCCGATCAACGGGGCCGGTAATCTCAACTCGTCTGTCTTTTAAGTCTTCAGGAATCGAAGCAACTTTCCATTCGCTAGTTCTGATATGAGCGGTATTCTGTGGAAAATTCAGGTTAATGCCCGCGTCGATCTTCTCTTGCATCTCACCTCGATTTCGGAGTAAATCGTTGCGAGTCTGATCAAATCGGTCGTGGAGCGCAACAATGAAGTTCATTGCCTCCTCAGACAAGATGAAGGCTCGTTCTTTTGTCAAAGTTCCAGTAATAACAATGCTTTGAGTAGGATTTTGTGCGAGTATTTCCATTGGGGTAAAGTATTTGAACAGGTCAAATATAGATTAGTGGAATTACAAAAACAAGCGAACGTTCGCTTTTTGCACCATTTTCTCTATTAGAACCGTATCCGCAATAATACGTATATTCGTCAAAAACCAACCTCAATGGCGCTTAGCGAGGAACAAATACGACTGATTTTTGGATTGAAGCTTAAGCAGATTCGTGGCAAAAAAGATTTGAGCTTGTTCGGTTTAGCCAAGAAAACTGGACTATCAAAGTCTTATTTAAACGAAATCGAAAAAGGCAAAAAGTACCCGAAACCGGATAAAATTGTCGCAATTGCCGAAGCGCTGGACACCTCTTATGAGGAGATGGTGAATATGAAGCTCACGGGGAAAATGTCTCCTTTAGCCGATATTATTCTCAGCGGGGTGCTAAAAGAGCTACCTCTCGAGTTGTTCGGAATTGATGAGAATAGCTTAATTGATATAATTGCCAATGCACCCGATAAGACAACCACATTCATCGGGACCCTCTTTGAAATTGCACGGATAAGAAATATAAGCAGGGAAGACTTCTATCTGAGTGCTCTTCGCTCCTATCAAGAGGCTCATCAAAACTATTTTAGCGAGCTGGAAGCTGAAGTTAGATCATTCATCAAGCGGTACCACATTGAATCAGATAGGAAAATCAAAAGCAAGGATCTCGAAGAGATTTTGACCGAAGAATTTGATTATACCATTGATTATGATAGGCTTGATCCAGGTGAGCATCTCGGACAAATTCGGAGCGTTTTTAATCCCAAGGAGAAAACATTGATGATTGCCAAGGAGGTCAGTGAAACTCAACGAGTCTTCATCTTGGCAAAAGAACTTGGCTACTGTCATTTAGAAATTACCGCTCGGCCCCTAACCTTCTCTTGGATAAAATTTAAAAACTTCGACGATGTGCTGAATAATTTCAAGGCATCGTATTTCGCAGGAGCTCTCATCCTCAATGAAAAACGACTAATTGAAGACCTCAAGGAATTCTTCAAGTCCGCTAATTGGAATCCTAAAAGCTTCTTAAATCTAATGCTCTCCTACACGGATTCGGCTGAGACTTTCTTCCAAAGACTAACTAACCTACTACCAAAGCATTTTGGAATCAACGATATGTTTTTTTTACGCTTCGGACGCAAACTTCCTTCAGAGAGAATAAGCTTGACAAAAGAATATCATATCGGTACGGGATATCAACCGAGAGCACACCAAGATCGAGAGCATTATTGCAGGAGATGGGTGAGCACCGAATTACTCTCAACCGAAGACGGATTTGCTGAGAAATCAGGTATACGCGTTGGCGCACAGTTGAGTACATTCCAGGAAACAGACGCGAAACAGCTTATCCTGGCAGCGAGTAACGCCGATCCGTTCACATCAAATTGGCGAAGAAGTGTTTGTATTGGAATCGCTCTGCACGCAAGGCAAAAAAGAAAAATCGCCTTTGCCGAATCCAAGAAAATCAAAGAGAGAATAGTCGGAAACACCTGCGAAAGATGTTCGGTCAACGACTGCTCAGAAAGACTGGCTCAGCCAATTGAGCTCGAAAAAATCAGAAGAAATGAAGCGATTGAAGCGCAGGTTCAGTCCTTGCTGAATGCACCTGATTAATCATCAGAAGTTGGTGTAAACTCCTACTCCGAAATTGGGAGCTGCAAGAATGTTCTTGGCCGAAAAAGCACCGGCAGCACTCAAAGAAAAACCCAGCCCATTCTTCAGTTCGTAAGAGAGCTCTACTGCCGGACTGACAAACTCTGTATTGTTGGAGAAAATTGTTCCACCCTGCGAGGCATCTGCATTTCCATTAAACAAAGATTGAACAACATCGAGCTTACCGATGAGGAGGAATCGCTCGCCAAATCGAGAACCTACTTCTCCACCATACCTATACTCATCAGAAAAATCGTTGGTTCGGTTATTGAAACCCGCATAAAATGTCATCCAAGCAGCTTTTCCAAAAGGCTTACTGAAATCAACTCGAATCATCTGATTGAACTCACCGTCACCACTTTGCAAGATTCCAGTCTCTCCTCCTTGAGGTTCTCCCGTCGGAATCCCGAACAGCACAGTTGCGCTTCCTACCCATTCACTTGTTTTCAGGAAACCATACTTCAGCGAAAGATCCATATCCCCGAAAGAATTCAGTTCATCACCTGGAATTTCTTCTCCCGTTTGAATAAATCGGGTTTTATTCAATGTGTTCCTGGTAAAAAAGGGCACATAAGCAACCGCCGTTATTCTATCGGTAAGGCCGTACTCAGCGTAAATAGAAGTTGCGTAATAACCTATGGTTGTAATGTCAATTACCTCTCCTTCCGGATTAAAAAGTCGGTCACCATAAATGGCATTCTGACCAATTTTCACGAATCCTTTTCCTTTGACGTATGTCCACCCACCTCCTGCATTCGCAGAAAAGAATAAAAGAACAAGCGGTATGATTAAAAGTCGTTTCATGGCGTTAATTGAGCATATCCAAAGGTTATCGTTGCGGGTTTGCACAGTACAATCACATAATCATAGTCATCAATGGAAGCATTGGGATCAATCGATGTTATGTTGAACAAGTGTGAGCCTCCCGATGTGATTTCTTGGATTTCGAGCCCTTCATTCCTGGTTACTGAACCCGAAGTATAATTACTCAGATAGATATAAGTTCCTAAGGCGAAATCTGTATCGAAATTAGTACCCAAACTGAGCATCAAATCCCCGGTTTCATTGATGAATAGTTCTGTGGAACCCGAAGCATCGTAACCATTGGCTCCTGAAAAAGAACCCGTCCGACTTGTCACACCAACTTGAACGGATAAAGAATTGCTTTGAATTCCCTCTACCTCGGCTATTACGGTACCTGCTCCATTCATTAAACCAGTTATTACGCCTTGATCATCCACCCCAAGGATATCTGGGTTTAAAGATGTGAACGTAACGGAAAGACCCTCGATAATCGCTCCATTGACTGTGGTAACGGAAACTTCTAGTTGAATCGATTGTCCGACAGAAATCTGAGTTCCTTGCGGGGAAGAAATAGTCACATTGGCTATGTCATCTTCGGTCTTTACGACAGTGACTAAAAGAGGAATGCTCTCGGCGCTCCCAAAAGATGCCATTAGGTTGGTCTGTCCGGCTGAAACGGCCGTGATTACACCCATGGCATTTACGGATGCCACCTCTTCATTTGAGCTTACCCAAAGTAATTCAGCTTCCTCTTCGACTCCATAGATATTGAAATAAGCAGCCTCCACTTGCATGGATTCTCCCACTAGCAGAGAAACTTGATCCGTCGAAAGAGAAATTGATGCACCAACTATCGGTGCGTCCTCCTCATCAGTGCCAATACAACTGGTAAAGGCTATCACAAGAAGAAATAAGAGACCTCTATAATTTCGCATTTGTATTCAATTCAAGAATCAGATGAATGATTGCTTTGTCAAGAATACAAGGAAGTTTCATTCACCACCCAAAGATTTGTAAGAAGTGTCGGCTGGCTTACAGATGAGAATTGACTATGATTAGCTTGGAGTAATTACCATTCAATCAAACAATCACGGCAACTGATCCGATCAGATTTGGCACCTCAAGGAATCTTAATTTTTGAAGGCAAAAACAAAGTATATCTTTAGAGAAATCGCTTTAATCGAATAGCTTGACCAAATGAGCAGAAACAATGAATCCGGCAATGATAAGAACCTTTACTTCTTTCAACAGGTCGCTCAATTCATCGACCCCAATATAGCTGAGAAGGATTTAATCTACTTAACCGACGGTTTGACCTATTCTGAGGTTGAAAGAGGTGAATTATTGATCACACCTGATCGCATTCACACGAAAATAAAGTTCATTACGAAAGGGCTAGTCAGGGGCTATTATATCGATCCGTCGGGAGAAGAAATTACAACGCGTATTTTGAGCGAGGGCGGATTTGCGACGCACTATAGTGCCTTTCTCGCTCAAAGATCGAGTGATTATTACTTCGAAGCACTTGAAAAAACCAGCATCCTCTCGTTCTCTTTCGATTATATTCAAAAAGGATATGCAGAAAATCCCGGTCTCGAGCGATTCGGAAGGTTGGTGGCAGAAGGTATAATTAACATACTGGAGTCTAGAACGCGAAGTTTTCAATTCATGGGTGGAGAAGAGCGATATCTTCAATTTCTCAAAGAAAAAGGAGACCTTGCTAATAGACTCTCCGTAACTCATCTTGCGACCTACTT
This sequence comes from uncultured Cryomorphaceae bacterium, assembly GCA_964635965.1. Taxonomy (GTDB): domain Bacteria; phylum Bacteroidota; class Bacteroidia; order Flavobacteriales_D; family Cryomorphaceae; genus JAKVAV01. The sequence continues at coordinate 8,452 of CAZWQX010000066.1, read as the reverse complement.
GGGCTTGACAAGACCATCTTTAAGTAGAATTAGAAGTCAATTAAGCAAGAAGTGATTCTGTAACATATGGTACGGGAACTTGGTTAGTCCCCGAAATAATTTTGCCTCAAATACTTAACAATATGAAAGGCAAGAAATTAATTTGGACACTACTGCTCCTATCCCTATCGATACCAAATCTACTATCTGCCCAATCCAATCCCACCTTCAGTGGCTATGTAAAAGATGCCGAGACAGGTGAAACGCTGATTGGAGTCAACATCCTTATTTATCCCGAAATAGACGGAGTTGTTGACTCAACAACCTATCAAGGGGCCGTTTCTAATGTTTATGGATACTATAGCATCAGTTTACCAAAAGGGAACTACAGAGTATCTTACAGCTATATAGGCTACTTAGCTCAAAGCGAAACAATCCAACTGATGGAAAACCTCACGCTTGACGTTGAGGTAAGACCAAACGCGGAAAACTTAGTTGAAGTCGTGGTTGCTGCTGAGCAAAGTAGAGCGCGGAGCGCTGATATCAGCGTTAATAAGATTGACCCTAAGACCATTGAGAGGCTCCCGACCATTTTAGGAGAACCGGATGTTCTTAGGAGCATACAGCTATTACCAGGGGTTTCCAGTGCAAATGAGGCTTCTTCCGGTTTCAATGTAAGAGGAGGTTCGGCTGACCAAAACTTGATATTGTTGGATGAGGGTATTATTTACAATGCCTCCCATCTATTCGGATTATTCTCGGTTTTCAATACCGACGCCATTAGGGACATAAAACTTTACAAAGGAGGCATACCTTCTCAATATGGCGGTCGGCTGTCTTCAGTTCTGGATATTCAGCAACGAGAGGGAAACCGAAAAAACTTCGGTGGAAAAGCCACCATTGGTTTGATTTCGAGTAAAGTTCTACTGGAAGGACCTTTACTCAAGGATGAAAATCAGAATGGGAAAGGGTCATTCATGATTGCCGGCAGGAGATCTTATGCAGACCTCTTTACCTTTTTGAATAGTGAGTTTGATGGAAATAAGCTCTTTTTCTATGACCTCAACCTGAAAGCAAATATCGATTTGAATGAGAAGAACAAGCTGTTTGCTTCAGGGTATTTTGGCAGGGATCGCTTTGAGCTTCCAGGCTTAGTTGGAACCTTTTGGGGAAATGCTTCAGGAACATTAAGATGGACGAGTATACTCAATCAAAAATTATTTTTTCAGACATCTGCAGTGGTCAGCAATTATGATTACAACCTCGATGTTCTTCGAACAGGATCAGAACTAAGATGGAACGCCTCCATTACAAATTTCAACCTCAAGCCAAAGGTAACTTGGTTCGCTAATCCTAACTACACCCTGCGATTTGGTGCGGATGGCCTGACGTATGATTTTAAACCAGGTCAAATCAGTCCACTGGAAAACTCCCCAGTGCAAAGTCAAACCTTTGATCAGCAGCGAGCATTTGAGGGAGGTGTATACGCTGATGCAGAACAAAACATCGGTAACAAACTGCAACTTCGTTATGGTCTCAGGTGGTCAGCCTTTTGGCGCCTCGGCTCTGCAAATGTCAATATCTACGAAGATGATGAACCACTAGAATACAATGCTGATTTTGAGAATTATTTAGTGAACGATGTGGTCGGAGTAGAAGTCTTTAGCAACAATGAAGTAGTAAAGGCCTTCCAAGGATTAGAACCGCGTTTGGCAGTAAACTACCGGCTCTCGCAAAACAGCTCCGTTAAACTAGGATACAATAGAATGTTTCAATACGTTCACCTCATTTCAAATACAAGCTCGCCTACTCCACTGGACATCTGGACACCGAGCGGTGAGTACTTGGAACCTCAGAGAGCTGACCAGCTTTCTGTCGGATATTTCAAAGAATTTTCTGAAAAAGGCTACCGTCTGAATGTTGAGTCATTCTACAAAGACATTAATAACAAGACAGAATTTGTAGACGGAGCTGACTTACTTTTCACAGAAGACATAGAAACAGAAGTCGTCCAGGGCGAAGCAAGGGCATATGGTCTTGAGGTTCTCTTCGAAAAAACCAAAGGTAAGCTTCGTGGATGGGTTAGCTATACCCTATCAAGATCTGAATCAAAAGTGCTTGGAATTAATTCAGGCATGTACTTCCCTTCCAATTTTGATCAGCTCCACGAACTGAATATTACAGGAACTTATACCACAGATACTCGATGGGATTTCGGATTTAGTTGGATTTATGGATCAGGAAGACCGATTACCTACCCATCGGGAAAGTATGAATACAACGGATTGGTTGTCGCTGACTACAGTACACGTAATCAGAACCGACTTCCGGATTATCACCGCTTAGACTTATCGGCAACATTAAAACCGAAGGATACGGCCAAGCGAAATGGCACGTGGGTTTTCAGTATTGCCAATGTTTATAACCGCCAAAATGCTGCATCAATCTTTTTCCGTGAAGTAAGCGAAGTCAATGGTGTAGAGTCAGCAACAGGCAATACCGAAGCTGTCAAACTAGCTTACTTCGGCATAGTTCCTAGCGTTAGCTATTCATTCACATTCTAAAACATGACAACCATGAATCACAAAATATTCTTTTCAGCTATTCTAATTACCGGCTTAATGTCGAGCTGCGAAACTGTAGTTACTGATGAACTTGACATACCTAACTCGACTCCCTTACTCGTGGTAGAGGGTGGAATTGAGCGTTTCGATGATGGAAGAGGAACCGTTACTGAAATCAAGTTGAGCACCACTGCGCCATACCTCGATCAAAACGAAACACCAAAAGTGGAGAATGCCATTGTTAGCATCGCATCAGAAAACCAAACAGTCATTCTGAATTCAGTCTCTGAAGGAGTTTTCACGACCGAAAAAATTGAAGGTGAAATTGGAAAATCGTACACTCTTCGAATCCTGTGGAACGATTATGAGTACATCGCTTCAGATATTATGAATCAAGCTCCTCCAATTGACACCTTGTACTCCATATTCCAGGAAGAATCAGGAATTACCGATGAAGGGTACTTCTTAAACTTTAACTCTCAAGACCCTGCGGGAATTGCCAATCAATACCACTATCGCGTTTTCAAAGAGGGCGAATACATCATTCTACCTGATCCGGGTAATGCCAGGACACTTGTATTAACCGATGAGTTTTTTGACGGTGCATACCGAGAAGGAATCAATCCGAACGAAGAAGCGGTTTTCGAACCTGGTCAGATTGGTAAAGTGGAGCAAATGGGAATTTCCATGGCTTATTATCATTTCCTTTTTCAAGTCTATGATCAAACCGGAAATCAAGGACTATCCTTCACGGGAAACCCTCCTCCTGCTTCTATAAGGGGAAACTTAATCGCCACTGACCCCGACTACCCCAGAGCCTTGGGCTTCTTTCATGTCGCCGACATAGCTACTGCAGAAACCGTGGTGCTGCCCTAAGGAATGAGACATTTTGGCAACGCACTTGCCTGAAATCTTCATAACGAAGATTTGAAGCTCGCAATAATTGCGGGCTTTTTTCATTTCTAAATCCGATTATACTTCCGCCAAATACTTATGCGTAAACGATACCGCCATAGCTCCTTCTCCCACTGCCGAGGCGACTCGATTCATCGCACCTGATCGAACATCTCCAGCGGCAAATACTCCAGGGACTGATGTCTCGAGAGAGTATGGTTCACGTTGATATGGCCATTTAGATTTGAACTCAGGGTGATTAATTAAATCACGCCCGGTAAGCACAAATCCTCTTTGATCTTTAAGGATACTCTCAGGTAACCATTCAGTAAATGGTTTGGCCCCGATAAAGATGAAAAGTGCTCCCGCATCTACCGTGTAGGTTTCGTTCTTCTGATTATCGAGAATTGTCAGTTTTTCGAGTCTGTCATTCCCTTCGGCTTTCTTGACCTCACGGAAAGGCTCAACGGTTATGTTGTCGATTCCGTCGATTTGATCGATGAGATAGCTCGACATGGTATCGCGAAGGTTATCTCTTCTAAGTAAAATATAAACATGTCGGGCAAAGTTGGATAAATACACCGCTCCCTGACCTGCAGAATTCCCTCCGCCAACAACATAAACATCTTGGTTTTTGCAAGCCGTTGCTTCCGTAGTGGCCGCACCGTAATAAACACCAGCTCCCGTGAACTTATCCAACCCTTCGGCTTCAAGCATGCGGTAAGAAACCCCTGTGGTAACAATTACCGCGCGTGTATTGAGCTTAGAGCCGTCAGCCAGACAAAGATTTTTATAACTGGATTCAAAGTTGATCGCATCTACCGCCTGAGGCACCAAGAAATCAATTCCAAACCTCGTTGCCTGTGAAATGGCACGTCTGCTCAAATCTGCTCCACTCAATCCTTTTGGAAACCCGAGATAGTTTTCAATTCTCGAGCTGGTTCCGGCCTGCCCCCCAGGCGCGCGCTTTTCAATCAGGGCAGTTTTCAATCCCTCACTGCCTCCATACACTCCTGCCGCCAATCCCGCAGGTCCGGCGCCGATAATGGCCACTTCATATAACTCTTCTTTTGCCGTTGGTTGAAGTCCTAGCTTTTTAGCGATGGGTGCGAGATCATCTCCCGTAATCACCTCGCCATCATCGAATATCACGGCCGGCAAGGTTTTGGGATCGATTTCGTGGAGCATCATCGCTTCATGCGCGGAAGTATCACTCTCTACATCAAGCCATTTGTATGGAAAAAGGTTTCCTGATAAGAAATCTTTCACATGGTGTGACTTGGGTGAATACTGATAACCAAGCAATCGAATACCCTCAACCGAGGCTCCATGGGTGGCCTTCCACTCCTCCAGTTGATCCGTAATCACCGGATAAAGCTTTTCTTCGGGCGGATCCCAAGGCTTCATCAGGTAGTAATCAAGCTGGACTTCATTGATTGCTTTAATTGCCGCATCAGTATCACTGTATGCGGTAAGCAACACTCTCCTAGCCCCCGGGTATATTTCTGCCGCCTTTTCGAGATAATCAACCCCCTGCATTTCAGGCATTCGCTGATCGCTGAGAAAAAGAGCGATTTCGTCTCCTTTCTTTTTTAGTTCAATCAAAGTTTTCAGCGCCTCGTTCGCACTATCCGTGCTTATTACGCGGTATTCTTTTCGATATTTTTTCTTTAAATCTCTGGAAACGGCTCTCAATACTTGAGGGTCGTCGTCCACCACAAAAATCAAAGGTTGTTTTGCCATTTATATTGCTTCTACTGCAGGTAAGGTAATTGTAAATGTTGTACTTCCGGGCTTTGAGTCAAGATCGATTCGTCCGTGATGTCTGGCCACGATTTTGTTTACGATATCCAGCCCAAGACCAGTTCCCTTCCCTACCGATTTGGTGGTAAAGAAAGGATCGAATATTTGATTCTGGATTTCCTCCGGAATCCCGGTTCCTGTATCGGATATTTTAACACAGACGTTGGGCTCAGACCAATCGGTTGTGATCGACAGTTTTCCACCTCCCTCCATTGCATCAATTGCGTTATCAATGATATTTGTCCAAACCTGATTGAGCTCTCCCGGCATTCCCGAAAGGTGAGGAATACTCGAACAGTACGATTCTTCAACTTCTATTTGAGCGTTTTTTGCTTTGTGCCGAAGCATGGTGATTGTGCTTGTCAAGCCTGCATTGATATCTACATCTTGCCTGTCTTGACTTCGATCCATATGACTGTATTCTTTGATACTCTTTATCAAAGTAGAAATTCGCTCAGCTGAAGTATGAATTTCTTCCACCATTCTTTCGGTGCTTAGGTTATTTACTACCCATTTAATGACCGTGGCAAAGTCTCCCTCACCTGTTTGTTCATGTAATCTTTCAATATCCTCCGGAGTCAATCCAAAGTCAACACATTCCTCGGCCAACTCAAATGGATCTTCAATTTCATACTCCTCGAAGAGATCTGCTATATCATCCTCCCTTTCATTTCGTTCCATCAAAGTCAATGTAGGACGCTCATTTTCCAAAATCGAAAACAACCAGTCATTCACTTGATCCACTTTCTCAGGGTCAAGGTTCGACTTCATCACTCTCTTGAAGGAGTCGGGAACCAATTTGAGGTGATTGGACAATGCCTCGGAACTGCGCACCATGGCACTAGCCGGGTTATTGAGTTCGTGAGCGAGTCCTGCAGATAGCTTACCCAGAGAAATGAGTTTTTCGTCCTGCATTCGCAGCTTCGTAAATGTCCGAATACGAGTAGCCATATGGTGCACCAATGCTTCCGCCAGCGCTTCATGATCTACGATCATTTCACGAAAGTGCTCTCTATGCAGTGTATAGATACTCCCCGGTTCCCTGCACTCAGCTGAACCACCTGCATGAGTCATACGACTATAAGGCAAAACACCGCTTAAATCGTAGGGATGCATCATCCCAACTTCTCGAGTTTGTCCGTTTTGCGTTAGAAAAATCCTAAATCGACCGGAAAGAACATAAATAAAAGTATCTGCTTGATCGCCTGCTTTGAATATGTACTCTCCTTTCTTAAAATCAACAACCTCACCTTTATCTACTAAAAACTGAAGATCTGAATCATCGAGGTGAGCGAGAGATTCACTTTTGCGAAAGGCTTCGATTAAATCCATGGAGTAAAGATAATCGTTCGCCATCTGCTTTTGATGACATCTATTTCACTTTTGTCTATTAAAGAATTTAGTCAGTTTATCACTCGTTAATTGATATTTCGAGTCAATTCTGAGCTACTAGTTTTTCGAGTTTGTTGCATGGATTTTCGGTGTTTTATCCGTATCTTTTAAACACCTATTAACCAGAGCTCTAAAGATCATGCTAACCCGAAATCCAGGTCTGTTATATTCAGGCCGATTCAAGAATTCTAAACCGGTTTATTCTTTCTCAAATTCCTGCGGTGACGTAAATGAGCATCGACACCGAAAGACTCCTGTAAAAGATTACTTAAGAATTGTCTTCATTTTATTAATTATAATCGGGATCTCATCCCCAGATCTAAATGGACAGATCTCGGGTGCAGAGACCTCAAATATTGGAGATCCATTAAACATATCTTGTGAAGTTATTTCTCATGGACTGGACGGTGAACCAACGGGAATAGCAACGGTCAATGTGCAAGGTGGAACCCCCTTTGCATCATTCAGTCAGAAAGGAGAGAATATTAATGGGGAGTCATCTTTTGATTTCTCGGGAGAAAGTGTGGCCGTTTCTGCTGATGGAAATACCCTCGCCGTAGGTTCACCCTGGAGTGATAATAATGGAGAAAACTCAGGACAAGTCAGAGTATTTGACTGGACCGGCTCAGAATGGTTACAGCGTGGTGAATCAGTTAACGGAGAATATCCAGGTGATTTAAGCGGATCTTATGTGGCAATTTCCCAAGACGGGAATATAATTGCTGTTGGGGCGCCGTTGAATAGTGAAAGTCCCGAATCGTTAGGTCATGTTCGTGTGTTTCAATGGAATGGAAATGCATGGGTGCAGGCAGGAGATGATATAGATGGAGGTAGTTCCGATGACGGCTTTGCTATTGTAGATCTTTCCTCCTCAGGCTGTAGAATGGTAATTGGTGCTGACGTATATGAAACGCTAACCGGCCGAGTGCGAGTATATGATTATAATGGAAGCTCTTGGGTTCAACTTGGTGAGGAAATTGTTGGCGACAATACCTATGACCTTTTTGGTGGTGCGGTCTCAATTTCGGGAGATGGAAATCGGATAGCAATAGGTGCAAGTGAAAGTTTCGGTTTTGCAGGTCCCGGTTATGCCCGAATATATGATTGGCAAGATGGCTCGTGGGTTCAAGCAGGACAAACGCTTGTAGGGGAATCCCTGCAATTTGGCCGTTCCGTGTCTCTTTCAACAGATGGTTTACGACTTGCAGTAGGAGCTCCTTTATCAGGTGGAGGAGCTACCGTTATTTACGAATGGAATGGAACTATCTGGGAACAAATGGGGAATAGTTTACTTGGAGAGGCAGGATTCGAGCGGTTCGGGCGATCTGTTTCTTTATCAGCTCAAGGTGATGTCGTAGCTGTAGGAGCCCCTTTTGAGCAAGGAGATTATAACGGTCCCGGCAAGGTTAGGCTTTATTATTGGAATGGAGAAGAATGGCAAAAGATCGCCCAAGATCTTGACGGAATGGCCGATTTTGATGATTTCGGGTATTCGGTATCGCTTTCGGCAAACGGTCGAGTTGTAGGGATTGGAGCTCCAAGGAATGACGAAAGTGAGATTCAAGCCGGCCAAGCTCAAGTTTACTTTGTAGACCTATTCTATTCGTACCTCTGGAGTAACGGAGCAACTGCGGAAACCATTTCAGGTTTGTCCGCAGGTGAATATGATGTAATGGTAATGGATGCCAATGGTTCGACCGAGGAATGTTCTGTTACCATTGGAACGAATTGTGACTTGAATAATGCCCCTCACTCGCTTGATATTGTAGAAATCGGATTTGGTAGTTCTTCACCAAAGGTGAATGGAACTTGGGTCAACC
>CAZWQX010000065.1:0-20625 GCA_964635965.1 uncultured Cryomorphaceae bacterium | reverse complement strand
GATATTGATACAATCCCAAACCAATCGAGCTATTCCATTCCAGGTTCAAGCCTCGAATTTCAGACGTTTTACACGGCACAAGTTAGATGTGGGTGTGAAAACGATTCATTGGTCTACGGTGCTTGGAGTTACCCGATAAATTTCTATTCGGGAGCAATTGGTCAAAATCAGCCATGTGAACTTCCTTATCCCGTAGTTCATGGTCTCACGCACACTCCCGAAGAAGATGGTTCAGGAATAACCCTGAAATGGAATGGAATTCCCGAATCAAAAGGATGCCGAATCGAGTACCAATCAGATGAAGGACCATTTGAGGCAGTATTTGTTCAAGGGGAGAGCCTCTCAGAATTTACCCTTGACGAATCACAACTTGTACAATTCAGCCAATACCAATGGAGAGTGAAATGCGGGTGTAAATGGGATCCATTAATAGCCGGAGAATGGTCTTCTACTTCATCTTTTATTACAGGGCCTATCGGGAGTTTAGATGGTTTTCCACCAAAATCTCGATTTAATGTTTATCCCATCGCACCGGTTGTCGGTGATCAAGTGGAGTTTAGAAACCGGAGGCTATATGAGCCTGAGACTTTTCTTTGGAATTTTGGTGATGGCAATACTTCAGAAGAAGAGAATCCCAGTCATGCTTATGACACGCCTGGAATCTACACCGTATCCTTGACCGTTTCGAACGAGCTTGGTGAAAACACCAAGGTGAAAGAAGAACATGTTCAAGTCTTTGAATCGAGCTGTCCTTCTGTTGCGATGGATATTGATGGAAATACGTATGATGTTGTTCAAATGGGAGCATCCTGTTGGTTTAAAGAAAACTTAAGGGTCACGAAATTCAACAACGGGGATGAAATTGAAAATATCGTTCCTGCGAATGATTGGATTCAAACCACCCTGCCTGCATATGCTTACTATCTAAACGATCCCACAGATGCGGAAGAATACGGAGCTCTGTATAATGGATATGTAGTTCTTGATGATCGAAACGTTTGCCCGACCGGTTGGCATGTGCCTACTGAATCCGAATGGCAGGAACTTGAAATGTTAATTGGAATGCCTGAGGTTTACCTTGATTTTACATCTTCATCAAGAGGAGGAAATCAAAATATTGGAGGTCAGTTGAAAACGGACGATTTATGGGTGCCTTTTAATTTAGGAGCTGTTGATGCATACGGATTTTCTGTAAAACCAGCGGGTTATCGTTTCTTTTTTATTTCTGATTTCACAGGCAGAGCAACTCTTGCTAAGTTCTTTGTCAAAAACGATTTATCCGAATTCCCTTTGTTATACACAAGGGAGTTCTTATACCTCTCGCGGGCCGTACCAAAAAACACGGGGCAAGTAAATCAGGGCACTTCCATTCGTTGCATTATGGATTGAGCAAATTTTACCCAACGCAACCCGTACATTCGTGACATGAGTCTGACTGTTGAAGATTTAGTTTCTCAATTTTCGTTGCTTCCACATCCCGAAGGCGGTTTTTATCGCGAAACCTATCGCAGTGAATTGGCTGCCGTTCCTCCCAATGGCTCTGCTGAACGGAATTATTCTACCGCCATATACTTTTTGCTTACAGAGGGTAATTTTTCGGCATTTCATCGAATTAAATCGGATGAGGTATGGCATCACTATACGGGAGCCTCAATTGTGGTACACATAATCGATCAAGATGGGAACTATCGCCAAATAAAACTTGGTAAGGCTTTTGAGTTAGGAGAAGTTCCTCAAGCCGTAGTAAAGGCAGGTGAGTGGTTTGCCTCCGAAGCTATTGGAGAATTCGGATTGGTTGGATGTACCGTTTCTCCAGGGTTTGATTTCGCTGATTTTGTGTTGGCTGAAAGAGCGGTTTTAATCTCTCAATTTCCTCAACACAAAAAAATTATCGAACGATTGACTCGAATCTGAGTATTTCCCCTTCTTTCTCTCCATAACATGTGCTTGTCTGACCGTAAAATCTAAATTTGTGTCCTCATGAAGGAGACATACCTCATTGGAGAAATCGGCCAGAATCACAATGGCTCAGTCGATATTGCCAAACTCATTGTCGATGCCGCCGCTCGAGAAGTGGAAGAGCAGCTTTTCGGCCTTACCTTAAAAGGAATGAATGCAGTCAAGCTCACCAAGCGCGATTTGCGATACGAGCTGAGTGATTCACAAATGAACCGTCCTTACGACTCACCTAATTCATTTGGTAAAACCTACGGTGAACATCGAGCCTTTTTGGAATTATCGAATGAGGAACACCACGAGGTTTATAGGCACGCCAAAGATCTTGGTCTTGACTTTGTCGAGACACTTTGTGCTCCCTCATGCGTGGATATCCTCAAGCATTTTTCACCTGATTACCTGAAAGTGGCTTCTCGAGATCTTACAAACCATCCTTTGCTTGAGGTATTAGCTGAAACGCAAATTCCAATGATCGTTTCTACCGGAATGGCAGGCGACAAGGAGCTGGATGAGGCTTTGGAGACCATTCATCGTCGACATAACAGGGTTTCCATTTTACACTGCGTTTCCGAGTACCCAACACATCCGATGAATGTGAACCTTGGAACCATTGCTTATCTCAAAAAGAAATATCCCGAGCATAGGATTGGCTACAGCGATCACACCGTAGGAATTTCCGTACCGGTTGCAGCCGTTGCCATGGGCGCTGAGGTTATCGAGAAACACATTACCCTTGATCGTCGGATGAAAGGAACCGATCAAAAAGGGTCTTTAGGACCTGATGGATTGAATAGAATGGTTCGGGATATTCGATTGTTGGAAATGGAAATGGGAGAGGAGAAGATGTTTATTGCAGATGGGGCTGCCTCGGCAAAGACTAAACTCGAACGATCGGTCGCGACTAATCGAATCATTGCTGCAGGAGATACCATTACGGCTACAGATGTTCATCTTCTAAGTCCAGGAGATGGTTTCAAATGGACAGAGAAGGATCAAATTATAGGCAAACGCACAACTCGGGAAATTCCCGCGAATGAAGTTATTTACCCCAAAGACTTACAACCGTGAAACTGCGAACTCTCGCTTCCGACAAGGAAAAGAACAACCGTGAACACCAGAAGGAGCTATTCACCAATTCACCCATTCCCGATGATGAAAAGGTCTCCCAATTAGGGCTCTTCCAGCGCCGACAGGAACTTTCGAAGGTTTTATTCTTCAATGAACTCTACCAACAGATCGTTGGGGTGCATGGTGTTATCATGGAATTCGGAACACGCTGGGGGCAAAATTTGGCCACACTTAGCAACTTGAGAGGGATTTATGAGCCCTTCAATTACAATCGCCGTCTGGTCGGTTTTGACACGTTTAAAGGTTTCATCGGTACCCATGTCAAAGATGGTCACGATGATTCCGTCGAAGAAGGTGCCTTTTCGGTGACCGAGAATTACGCCGACTATCTTAAGCAAGTACTCGATTGCAATCAGAATGAGAGTCCGCTAAACCACATCGATAAGATTGAAATTTGTGCGGGTGATGCTCCTCGTGAGTTAGGAAGCTACCTGCAGCGAAATCCCCAGACGGTAATTGCCTTTGCTTGGTTTGATTTCGATCTATACGAACCTACACTGGATTGCCTTAAACTGATTAAGCCTCACTTGGTAAAAGGAGCTATTCTCGGATTTGATGAACTGAATGATCCCGGTTTCCCGGGTGAAACAGCGGCTTTGGCAGAGGCCATTGGACTCAATAATGTTCGACTTCAGCGCAATCGATTCTCTGCGATGCAGTCGTATTTTGTAGTCGAATAACCACTTCATGGATAAAGACCTCAAATACAAACTCGTCTTAACCGACATCGATGGTGTTTGGACGGATGGAGGGATGTTCTACGACGAGCTCGGTAATGAACTCAAGAAGTTTCACACCTACGATAGTGCCGGAGTGCTTTGGTGCAGAATGATGGGTATCAAGGTGGGAATTCTTACGGGCGAAACCACTCAAATAGTCAAACGAAGAGCCAAAAAACTTCAGGTTGATTATCTCTTCCAGGGAACCAAAGACAAGGTTCAAATCGCCATGGACCTCTGTAAAGAGTTGGAGATTACTCTGGCTGATGTGGCTTACCTGGGAGATGATCTAAATGATATCCTTCTATTGGAAGCTGTTGGCTTTTCGGCTTGTCCTGCATCGGCACCGGAGTATGTGAAAAAGGTAGTTGACCAAGTACTTGCCAAAAAGGGTGGGGAAGGAGTATTCCGTGAATTTGTCGAAGAGTTTATTGTAGATGATCATCTCAAAGATCTGGTAAGAGAGGCGGCTGGTAAAAAACAGAATCAATGAAAATTATTGCTGAAAGCGCCTACAACCATATGGGCCGCGTTGAAGAGGTAATGGCTCTATTGCTGAATGCAAAAGAATCTGGAGCTGATTATTTCACCATTCAAATAATGGATCCCGTGGCCTTTTCGGATGTGAACTACTCAAAACACCAGTTATACCTCGATCACAACATTACTTTTGAGGATTGGGCAAAAGTTATTGCCGCCGGAGAAAAAAAGGACATCCCTGTAATACCTTGTCCACTTGATGAAAATTCACTCGATTTTGTTTTTTCATTGGGAGTTCGGCTAATCAAGGTACATGCTACCGACTTGACAAATCGTCCTTTCTTGGAAAAGATTCGAGATGAAAAGGATGCACGAGTGATTCTCGAAACCCAAGCTTCGACCAATTTTGAGATCCGATTGGCACTATCAATAATCGGTGATCAAGTGGAAGCACTCCTCACGGGTTATAGCAATTACCCAACTGAATTGGAAGATCTCAATTTGGATTCGCTTGATTTTTTAAGACGCGAATACGGATATCCCATCGGCTTAGCGGACCATTCGCCAACCGTTACCGATATTCCTTTGATGGCCTTAGCCAAAGGCTGCGCTTACTTGGAAAAACACATCACCCGTTCGCGTAATAACCGCAATTTTGATTGGCAGGTATCTATCTACCCTGAAGAGTTTCGGATCATGACCGAGAAGCTCAAGCTTTTTTCCAAGGCGCTGGGTACGGGAGTCAAACACCCTGTGACCAATGAACTCCCTCATCGCGATGTTCTCTTTAAAAAGGTGCTGCCTGATGGAACCATTAAACGGGCAGATTCTGCTCCTGATTTTGTGACGCATACCATATCGGGATTCTCTAAGGATAAAGTGGCAATCGGCTTAATCGCCCGATTGAAATCGCAACGTTTGCCTAAGAAAGTATTGGCTGATCTGGGAGAGGAAAAACTTATCGAGTCGCTTTACCACAACATTTCGAAGGCAAGGCGCCCGACGGATATTAAGCTGGCAACATCGACTTCGCCGCAAGATGATGATTTGGCAAGGTTTTGCGAAAGCAGAGGCATTCCTGTCTTCCGAGGTCACCCGGAATCGGTAATTGACCGATTGCTTGATTTGGCCTGGGATACGAAATCGGGTATTGTTTTAAGAGTTACGGGCGATAACCCTTTTACCGATCCCGAATTGACGGATAGCATTATCGAGTTGATTCGAAATGAGGGAGTGGATTACGCAAGAGTCAATAATGTTCCCTTTGGTATGTCTGCCGAGGCTTTTTCAACCGAATATCTCTGGAAGCTTTATCTCAGAATGGAGAACCCTCTGGTGTCCGAATACCTCACTTGGTTCGTGCTTTTAGATCCGCACTGCAAAAAGGGATGTATTGATTTTACCCATGAAGGAGAAGACTTAAGTCTCAAGAATCTCTCAGTTGATTATCCGGAGGATCTGGAGGCTTGTCAGAAGATTCTGGCCTGTTCCGGTAAGAACCGAGTGTCGGAAATGACCATGAACGAAGTAGTTTCTTGTTCGGCGAAATTCGGTATCGACAAAGAAGATGCGCATATGAAACTTCCGGGAGGAGCTTCAATGCTGATCTCTGAATACCTTGACAAATGGAAGAAAACTTCTTATGAAGTGAGAAAGGAGTTTCGCCTCAGTTAATCTACTTTTCCAGATTTTCTCTGTCCCAATTACCTGTATTTGCGGCGGCGACGTAAGTGGTTTCCAAAAAGTCCATTAAGGCCTTTTCAGGGTCAGCTGCTTTGCGAACGTCCTCGTATTTCAATACGTACTCGCCAAGATCGGCATACCAAAATGCCTCTTTCGGAAGAACCTTTTGTTTCGAAAATTCCTCGGGTGAGGGGTAGCAGTAAGAGTAAAAAATTGGCTCAGGGAAAGAGTCTGCTCCAGGCCAGAATCCCGCACTGCTCACTTCTTGCGAATAGGCCTCCTGCATTACATCCAGCGGCATATTTGGCATACCGCCTGGGTGTTCGGGTGCCGGTCTTCCCGAGAAACGCGTAACGGCAATGTCAAATGCGCCCCAGAAGAGATGCACGGGGCTGCACTTTCCGATGAATTTGGAACGGAAACGTTGAAATACATTGTGAATACTCACTGATGCCTGCCAAAAATTCAAAACGTGTTGGACGCTGTATTCCCCAAATTTCATTTCCGAAAAGTGAGGTGCCTCTTCTACCTCATTCGGACGTGCATGAATCTTAACTTCCACTCCAATGTTCTTCAAAGTGTTCATTAAACTCTTGTAGAAGCTGGCAACAGTCAATCCTTCTAATCCAATTTTTCTGGGCTCATTAAAAGTTGATTTCACCATCACACAATGGCTTTCAAAATCAAACTCAACTTCGAAGATTCCGTCCTTGTATGGCATGCTTCCGGTCGAGAAACCTCTGGGACTCATGTAAAGCGTTGTGTGCCAAGAGTGATTTTGCCAGGGCATAGCTTTTAATCGGATTTTACCGACGATTTGTGCCCACATGTGGAGGGTTTTTACTGTTTCAGCCCACTCACTGTAGGGCAATGCGGGCCAAGCCGAAGGGCATCCTTTTATGATTGTGTTCATAATCGCAAGATATGGGAATCTTCCAAGTTTGGTCCACTCGTTTCCCGATTGAAAAGATTTAACACGGAATTTCCAATACGAAGACTAGCCTTATCCCCCTCCAAGGGAGGGGGTGGCCGCTTCAGGCGGGCGGGGGTGGAGTCTAAGAGTACCAAATCACTTATGCTACTTTGAGTCGGAAACAATTCGTTATTATTCCACCCCCGTCTCCGATTCCTTCTGTGATCTGAGCCACCCCCTCCCTCAGAGGAGGACAAAAAAACTAACTTGAAAAAGAGAACGTTCCTAATTCCAAATTTTTAATTCATAATTCTCCGGAAACCTCCATTTTTGTCAAGCGATGACACCCACAGACGATAATCTCCTTAAACATCTCGATCTCATTCATTTTTGGGAACCTTTTGATCGTCCGATCAACAGTTTGCGAGTGGGTATTCGTGCAATTATCAAGGATAGGAAGGAAAAACATAAACTGGCACTAGAGAAATCTTCCACTTACAGCGAACTGCAGTGTCAAGAGTTTGAGTCACCACTGATTTTCTCTTTCAATACCACCAATCAGAAGACGGCTTTGATGCCCTTGTTTGAGCGATTGTCCGATAAGGCTACGCTGATTTCGGAGAATCTTGAATATACCGATGAGGTACTGTCCGACGAATACTTGAAGATCCGATCCTTGGAGTTTTCAACTCAGATGATCAGGTGGTTCTACACCTTTACGGGACGTGATCGAAAAGTTTTCCGTGCTCGTTTTTATGAGTTCTACAAACGGCTTGGCCAGTACATTCATTACCACCAGGCCTTCGATCGGTCAAAAGAAAAAATCAAGGGATACATAGCCAGCAATGACCACTCAGGATTGAGTCAAGTAGGTTTTGTCGCGGCACGGCGATCGGGAATTCCAACCATTTATGTCCAACATGCCTCGGTCAGCGAAAAGTTTTCGCCGTTAAAAGCGACTCTCGCTCTGCTCGATGGGCAAGACGCCAAGGAGAAATACCTGTGGGCCGGTCCGACGGATTCAAAAATTCATTTGATCGGCTCCATGAAATACGACCATCATTTGAATCAACCGGAAATGAATGAACCGGGTGAATTGGTTGGTGTATGTATCGGTATGGCCTACCACGACTTGAATGAAAACCTTCAATTATGTCAAGAGCTAGAGAAAAATGGAGTCCCTTTCTGTCTGCGTTTCCACCCGCTTTTGAGTCCTCTTTCAAAGGCAGCCTTTATCAAAGCAGGATGGGAAGTCTCTCCTCCCGATGAATCTGCCCTCGACTTTGTATTTCGCTGCCATACCGTAATCAGTGGTGATAGCAACATCCTTCTGGAAGCGATAATTCTCAGGAGACGTCCGCTTTATTTCGCTTCCGATGGAAAGGGTGTCGATTATTACGGCTTCGTTAAAAAAGGTGTTTGCGAAAAGACCTACTTTACTTACCAAGAGGTGATCCAAGGTCTCAATCAGGAATTTGATTTATCACGTCACCGGAAAAAAGCCAGTCACTTCAACGCCGTTTTGGAAACGGATCAGGAAGGAAAGTCTACCGAAAAGGCCATGGAGATTATCGAAACAACTCTCTAGAATTGTTTTGCCTTGCTTGTTGAGTGGAGAATAACTTCTTCTCCTAAATTGACTTATCTTGCTCTTGTGTTATGAAGGTTCTTCAGAGAATGTTTTTCATGATAGCTTGTCTATCTCTAATAGGGCAAGGAACTGCTTTTGCTCAAGAGGCCGAATGGAGTTATTCTCCTAATCCCAATAACACCGTTCTTCAAAACGGCGATACTGTAACTATTTGCATTGATCTAACTGAGGTCGAATTAAGTTGGTCGGCTGCAAACTGGTTTCATGGAGTGGAATTAATTCTCTACGAAAATTGGGATTTTGGAGATCCGATTGATGTTTCAACGCCTGATCCTTGCTGGTCTTCGGGAGGTGAATTTCTTTGGATCAATGATTTAGGTGTTAATGGTATAGGATCAGGTTGGTTTTTTGATGGTAATACAGGCGGTCCGATGGACGGTGATCCAACAAATAACTGGGGTGCAGCCCCTTGTAGCACTGATTTCGGGGAGTTTTGTGTAACACTTGCTTTACCAACGGATATCACTGGTTTCGAGACTTATTCTGATGGCCAGGCGAATGCAGCTCCAGCGGCTCGAGCCACTCCCGATGGTCTAACAGGTAGTTGGTTTGTTGTTATGCCGCCGATTGATTTGACTTCTGCACCTCCATTGATGGTGGTAGATTGTAATGCCCAAGTAGAATTGATATCAGATTCCGTTTTTTGGTGTCCGGGTAATACGTTTAGCCTATTTGACAATTTGACGGGCCTCATGGAACCAAACGGTGTATGGACGGGTCCTGATGGTGAGTTGATTGCAGACGCAAATTTTGTTCCCGGAATTAATCAACCAGGTACATATACCTATTTTCAAGAAAGTGAGGACTGCACCTTTTCCAGATCATTTTACATAAATGACGGTTCGATAAACCAAGAAGTGGAAAAGGAAATACTCTATTACGAGAATGTCGAGACCTCGCTCAACCTATTTCAGATTGAAGGAATAGAGCCTGGCCAACTCGGATATCCTGGAAATGGTTTCTGGGAAAACCCACTAGGTCAAGTCGTGGAAAACGGTATTATCACTTGGCCTTCTGCTATTCAAGGCACCTATACTTATATAGCTGAGAGTGACGCTGAGTGTTTACTGACTTATACAGCTGAGCTGGTATTTAGTTTTTACCCTAATTTGTTCAATCCAGGGAGTTCTTTTAAATACCTTCCTTACGATCTGACAATTACAAGTGCAGGATTATTTGAGGCTGATACCTTACCTGGATTGACACGCTTTTACAATCAGAACGGAGCCACCTTGTGGGCCCCTGATAGTTCAAATGAATCCTTGACTTTGAATGACCTTGATGGTGACGGAACTCCAAATGAGAATTTTGACTATTTGCCCGATGGTTTCGCCGTAAATTTTGTTTCTGAACCTCTTTTTGAGCCTATACAGGATACGGTATTTTATGAAGTGGTTTTTCCTGAAGATTGCGATACCACTTATATCGACACCATTTCTATTTGTACCTCATTTGATTTGAGTAGTTTATTGCCGGATACTTTTTGCACGGGAGGCGAATGGTATGATCCTCAAGGTGGACTGATTCAAAACGGAATGGTCTCGGGTGAATCCGAAAGCGGTATTTACGAGCACTTCAATTTTACCTCCCTGGACTGTCCTTGCTCGGCTAATCTCTATTTGGAAATCATATTGGATTCTGATAACGATGGAGTGTGTGATATAGATGAAGTTATTGGTTGTCAAGATCCCACAGCGGTTAATTATGATCCTCTAGCAACGGACGAAGGCCTTTGTGAATACGATTGGACCTATCCGGGTGGGGATGTTGGGGTTTACACGGAATCTCCTGAAGACGGCCTCTTCGGACGTCCTGATTTTAAGCTTTTTCCCAACCCGACAAGGTTCGACGACATAACACTCAGAGTGGAAAATGAAGAGTCGAAATTGCTTAACATTCAGATTCACGACGTATTCGGCAGAATGCTACTCGAGGACCAATTCACAATTGGGAGCTACGATATTCCGAGAAGTATTTTTGAGTCCGAAGGTGTCTACTCCATCGTTTTGTTCAATGGTTCAGAAGTGATGAAAAATCACTTGGTAATAACCAGGTAAAGCAACTGCTCTAACGCTTGCCTTCTTCCAACTCTGCAGGAGCCTTTTCTACTACAGTTCCGGGCAAATAAACCACCGCAGGAACGTATCCCAAAGCATCGCTGGCCTTCACCCTGAATTTGGTCCAGTAGCGATAGAGGCCGAGCAAGTTCCACTTCTTCATCACCATATCACGCTGTTGGATGAAGATGGTCACGCTGTATTCTCCGTTGATGAAAATGCAATTGGGGATGATCGCTTCAAGATCGTGCACCTCTCGGTCGTTTTGAATGGCTTCTTGGAATTGAAAACTGTCGTAAATCCCAACAATCTTGAGGTCTTTATCGGTGATCTGAACCTTTACGTGAAACCACTCGATTTCCGGGACAACTTTCACTCGTATCCCCACCTTTAGATCGTCTTGGTAATCGATGGCCGGCATGCCTTCGTTCCTCGCATATTTTTCCGATGGGGTTACTTCGACATTCTCAACTTGGGCAAATTCGTTGAACTCAATCTTCGGATCATTACCTCCGAAGTGCTCAAAATATTTATCGATACCCGATGAAACGTCCTCGCCGTAATGCTCCATTTTTCCGTATTCCATCAGGAGAATCTTGTTGGAAATAATGGCCACGTTTGGCATTGAGTGACTGACGAAGATCACCGCGGCATTCTTCATCATCTCGTTGATCTTGTTGAACGATTTAATCTTAAATCCCGAGTCACCCACGGCCAATACTTCATCCAAAATCAACACATCGGGTTTCATGTGCACCGCCACCGAGAACCCGAGCCTTACCTTCATCCCCGAGCTGTAGTACTGAACGGGCGTATCGATAAACTTTTCAATTTCTGAAAACTCGATGATCTCGTCGATTACTTCGTCGATTTCCTTTTTGGATATCCCCAGTACCGATCCGTTGTTGTAGATATTTTCTCTCCCCGTAAGGATGGGGTTGAACCCTGAGCCCAATTCAATTAATGCTCCCACTCTTCCGCGAATGGTGATCTGTCCCGTATCAGGCTTGATCAGTCCATTGAGCATTTTAAGCAGGGTGCTTTTTCCCGCACCGTTGCGACCGATTAAGCCGAGGCATTCACCCCGCTTGAGCTCAAAACTCACGTCGTTGACTGCCCAGAATTCCTTTGGACGAAGTTCGTTTTGGCCTGTTCGCCCTCCGAAGAACTCAGCTGTAAGGTCTTTTACCCCATACCAAAGACTGGTCTTGAGGTCTCGACAAAACTTCTTGGAAACGTTTTCAACTTTGATCAGCGGCTCTTCCATCCATCAAGCATTCATGCGTTCAACCAATATCGGCATTGCCAACCGATATGCCACAAACATTAATATCAAGAGAATCACAATCACCACATTTACCCAAATGAAACCTGGTAAAAATTCCGTTTGCATTCCCGTTAACCAATCGCGGGTACACATAACCAGTGGGGTAATTGGGTTATTCCGAATTAGCTCGGCCGTAAGTCCTTCTTCAGGAATCGCATAAACCACCGGGGTGGTGTACATCAAAAACTGCATCACCAATGGTATGGCTTTGCTGATGTCGGTATAGAGCATTCCCAAAGGAGTTAGCATCAACCCAATAGCAGTTCCACCGAGAACCAGAGCCAACACTCCCAGCGGGAAAAGCAATAAACTCCATCCCGCGAAATACCCCATTACGGCCAAAGCAGCGATGAGGATGATGGCCTTAATTCCTGCATTGAACAGACCTTGATAAATCCCCGCAACGATTAGTGCTTCCCTTGGGAAATTCACTTTGGCGATGATCGATTTGTTTTGGGTTGTTTTCTCGATGGGAGCTTGCATACTCTCCATAAAAATGGCCCAGATCATGGTTCCCGTGAAAACGTAAATCGGGTAGGGGATGCCCGTATCACCCATCGAGACAATTCCGCTGGCATTCAGGAAAACCCAAACCAAGGTGTTCGCCAATGGAAGAATGAAGGCCCACAAAATCCCTAACAAGCTCTGTCGGTATAAGGCTCTAATATCCCTGATAGTCAATCGCTTGGCCAGATCATTTCCGCGACGGATATCGGTGAGCATTTCGCGAACCATTATCCATGGCTTGCGAATATTTGAGTGGGGAGTGTAGATGCGTTTTTCCATCCGCCGACAAAGATAGCCATTGTGTTGACTAGCCCGAATTGAGATTTCAAGAATGCCATTTTTGAAAAGAGGCCTCCTTTGGTAGAAATCAGAATTTTTAACAGATTCATAACCAACCAAAACTACGATACGATGAAATACCAATCATTTCTCCTTGCCCTTCTTGGATTCTTGCTATTTGCCTGCAACGACGACGATGAAACTCCAAATGATCAACCTAGTTCATCCAATCCTGTTGGAATCGTTGAAAATGTCCATATGTCAGGACAAACTGTTCAAGCTGATTTTATTGGTAGGATTACCGATAAATCGGGAAATGGAATTTCGGGAGCGATAGTTTCCATCGGCAATTTGTCGACTACCACCAATTCCTTAGGTTTTTATCAAATTGAAAATGCAGCTGTTGACGACAACTATGCCATTGTTGTTGTTGAGTCAGCCGGGATGTTTCGTCAGGTAAGAACCTTAAGACCCCGACAGAACGAAACCAACTTCGTTAACATTACAATGATCCGCCGTTTGGTGAATGGATTTTTTACCGCCGGTCAAGGAGGTGAGATTGATATTCCGGGAGGAGCAAAGGTGACTTTCCCTGCGGGTGAATTGGTAACCGAATCGGGACAAACCTATTCGGGAGAAGTCTTGGTTGCTTCTACTTACCTGGATCCATCTGACCCTGATATCATGTCATACATGCCCGGGTCATTAGCAGCCGTCAGTACGGATAATGAACCCGTGGGATTGATAACCTACGGAATGATTGGGGTGGAGTTAGCCGCAGCCACCACGGGCGAGTCTTTGCAATTAGCGGGTGGACGAACAGCCACCATTGAAATGCCCCTTCCCGAGGGATTTGCTGATCACGCACCTGCCGAAATCCCGCTGTGGTATTTCGACGAAGCGGCTGCAGTATGGCAGGAAGAAGGATCGGCGGTACTTGACGGTGATAAATATGTTGGTCAGGTAAGCCACTTTTCTTTTTGGAATTGTGATGTGTCGGTCAATTCAATCTTTTTGGAGGGGACAGTGCTTCTTCACCCAACTGAAACACCCTTATCTGACATTAGGGTTAAAATTCAGCGGCCTACTGGGGCTTCAGCCACCACGCAGGTAGAAGAAGATGGTTATTTCGGAGGAATTGTTCCGGGAAATGAGTTGTTGACTCTAACAGTTGAATCAGGTGAGTGCAATCAAGTTTTGTATTCCGAGCAGATAGGTCCTTTTGGTGAGGATGTCGACTTAGGTGAGATTATTGTTGATGTTTTACTTCAAGATTTTGGAATAATCCAATTTGAAGGAACCGCAGTAGACTGCGAATCGAACCCTGTTTCAGGGGTGTTGGTACTCTTGGACTATCCCTTTAATAGCTCAACTTTTTACACAACTACAAATGAAAATGGCGTATGGAACTTTTCCGTTCCATGTTTAAATCAAGGTGAAGTCTTCATAAATGCATTGAATGTTGAAGATCTTTCTGAAGCGCAGGAGTCGGTTGTTCCTTATGATATTGACCAGAATATTTGGGTCAATGTAGGTGAGATAGATTTTTGTAATGCCGAATTGATTACAGAATACTTGATCTATTCAGATGGTCAGAATGAACTCTCATTTGATGCAGTCCAGGCATCTATCGATTTGTGTGAAGATCTCTATGCTTTTAAGGAAAGTAGTGAGGCAACTGATTACTTCTTTGTCGAAGACTTCTTTGGTCTTTATTCCACAAATGAAGTTGATACTTCGTGGACTTTGTGCGGTACTGTTGATATTGAACTTCGTGGCTACACCCAAAGTGGCGATTATTTGATAGTTGAAATTTCAAATGCACTTTTTAATAGCAGCGAAATTCAGTATATCCATGCTGATTCATTTTATCTATTTGAAGGTGTTTTAACATCCGTATTAACTGTTTCAGGATACAATATTGACGTCAATGTATACGAATCTCATTTAAGTACGACACCAATAGATAGCTATGAGACTGATGAAGAAGAGGTGGAGATAAGTTTCCTAGTCGTGGAGAATTAAGAGAATTCGGAAATGCATCAATGAGAGATAAAAAAAAGCGCCATATAGGCGCTTTTTCTTTTTGTATGTAGTTCTTTTAGAAGCTCTCTACCAGCTCATCCAAAGCCAAGTGAAGATACTGGCCTCTCAAGTTCTTCGCGATAATCACACCATCTTGGTCAACCAAAATGCTTTGAGGGATGCTTCGCACATTGTAAATCTGCGCGGGCTTTGATGCCCAACCACCTAGATCACTTACATGGTATTTCCAACCGAGTTTGTCTTGATCGATGGCAGCTACCCATTTGTCTTTGCTCTTATCCAAGCTCACACTATAGATTTCAAAACCTTTGGCGTCTTTGAATTTGGCTTTGCTGTATTTCTCATAAGCACTCACCACATTCGGGTTTTCACGACGACATGGTCCGCACCAGGAAGCCCAAAAGTCAATCAATACAATCTTTCCTTTTAGGTCTGATAATTTCAAGGTTTTTCCATCAGGCGAGTCAAATGCCAATTCGGGAGCATTGTCACCGATGTTTAAGCCAACTTCACCTGACTGCTCTACTTTGGTAATTCCCTTTTCGTTTGATTCGTTAGGCATAAAAGCACCTAAAACAACTAGTCCAACGATTAATAGGGATGCTGTCAATATTCTCATGATGGTTCTTTTGTTTACTAATTACGGCAAAAGCCGTACCAAGTTATGAAATACGTGTAATATCTGCACCTAGTGCTTGCAATCGTTTGTCAATGCGTTGATAACCGCGGTCGATCTGTTCAATATTATGAATGGTGCTCTTGCCTTCAGCACTCAAGGCGGCGATAAGCAGAGAAACTCCTGCACGAATATCGGGAGATGTCATTGAAATCCCTCGCAGATTCACCTGGTGGTCCAAGCCGATAACAGTCGCACGGTGTGGATCACAAAGAATAATTTGCGCTCCCATGTCGATGAGTTTATCCACGAAGAAAAGACGACTCTCAAACATCTTTTGGTGAATCAGTACCGATCCTTTCGCTTGAGTGGCAACAACCAAGACTATACTCAATAAGTCAGGAGTAAACCCAGGCCAAGGATGATCCGATACCGTTAAAATTGAACCGTCTATATAGGTGTCAATTTCGTAGTGCTCTTGCGCAGGGATGTAAATGTCGTCTCCTTTCAACTCCATTTGAATTCCCAACCTTCTGAAGGTATCGGGAATAATTCCGAGCATCGGGTAATTGACATCCTTGATCGTGATTTCGGACCCTGTCATTGCCGCCATACCCATGAACGATCCAATCTCAATCATGTCCGGCAAAACGCGGTGCTTGGTTCCTCCGAGGTAATCTACCCCGGTTATGCTGATGCGGTTTGATCCTGCTCCCTCAATTTTTGCCCCCATCGATCTGAGCATCGAGCAAAGCTGCTGGATGTAAGGCTCGCATGCTGCGTTGTAAATGGTGGTAGTTCCTTTGGCCATGGTAGCGGCCAGGATAATATTTGCCGTTCCCGTTACCGACGGCTCATCCAAGTGCATGAAGGTTCCTTGGAGATTCTCCGCCTCAACTTGATAAAAGTTTTCGTGACGCAAGTAGTTGAACTTGGCACCTAATTTTTTGAAACCGATGAAGTGGGTGTCGAGTCTTCTTCTACCAATTTTATCTCCACCCGGCTTGGGAATGTATCCCTTTCCGAATCGAGCCAGCAAGGGCCCAACGATCATGATGGATCCTCTTAAACCACTTCCTTTTTTCTTGAATTCTTCGGTATGGAGGTATTCGATGTCAACATCCTTGGCAGTAAAGGCGTAGTGCTCTTCGCCAAGTTTCTCTACCTGAACACCGAGGTCTTTGAGGAGATCGATCAGCTTGTTTACATCGATGATATCGGGAACATTCTCCACTTCCACTCGCTCAGGAGTGAGCAGAACGGCACAGAGAATCTGTAGAACTTCGTTTTTGGCTCCCTGGGGAACGATTTCACCTTTTAGCTTATTTCCTCCCCTGATTTCAAAAGCGCCCATGTTCTAGTTTCTTTTCTTACGTCTTTTTTTGTTTTTTCTTTGATTCTGGCGTTGCGGCTTTCTATTGACTCCCATTTGCTGCATCACCTTTTTGGTAGGAGCTAAGTCTTCCTCGGGATTCTCAAGCTTCAATTTTCCTTTCGAAAGCTTCTGCAGGTCTGAGGCGATCACCTCGTCCTTCACACTGTTCTGGTTCCAAACCACATAAGTACGCTTCATCAAGTTGGCCATGCTGATAGTCGCCTTTTGGCGTTCTTCATCATCCGTGATGGCACAGACTTGTTCGATCAATTTTTCAATGGTCTTTCCGTAGTGACCTAGGCGAATATCATTTTTCGGATAGCCAAGTTGCTTTGGTTTCTCATCAAAAGTATCGGGAGTGGGTTTCTCGTAAGGAGAGTCCACATCCAATTGAAAATTCGACATCACGTGAAGGTGATCCCAAAGTTTATGGTTGAAATCCTCAACGTCGCGAAGCTGGGGGAATAAGTTTCCCATGGTTTTAATAATTGCTTTGGCGCAGCGGTTGCGCTCATCGCGATCGGCAATGGATAGACAATGGTCTACCATGTTTTGAATGCTTCTGCCGTATTCAGGAATTTTTAGCTCAGGACGCGAGCTATTGTACGTTAATTTCATAAGGTTTCATTCTGCCTGCTTCAGGCATCGCTTTGCAAAGTAAACAGTATTAATTTGAACGTGAAGAAATACACTTTATTTCTATCAATCAACGATCTCCAGTTTGGCAAACTTCAAGAGTAGTTGCTTCTGGCCAACACTTGGGAAAAATACCGTGGCTTTCTCATTCGGAGAATCACCTTCAATATTGACGACTTTCCCCTTCCCGAATTTAGCGTGAGCCACTTTTGTTCCAACTACAACTGAGCCGGGAGGTAATGTCGATCCCGATGGCGTGCTCACTTGACTAACTCTTTTTAAGTTTCTCGGGACAACGGGCTTTGGAGCTTCCGGTTTCTTGCTTGGACTGGATTTGAATCGAGGCTTTGGTCTCGAAGACTCAGACCGATTGAATCCAAGGCCTCCCCATGGTGTTTCATCAAATGATTTTGATGGTCTTTCTTCCACTTCCGGCAAATCGACGAAAGAGCTGTCTATTTCTTCGATGAATCTGCTCGGTTCGCAATAGTTCAAACTTCCATAACGATACCGACTCATCGCATAAGTCAAGGTGACTTTCTTTTCGGCTCGAGTCAAAGCCACATAAAACAAACGACGTTCTTCTTCGAGTTCACTTCGTTCGTTTAGCGCCATTTGTGAAGGGAATAGATTTTCCTCGAGTCCCACGATGTAAACAACAGGAAACTCAAGTCCTTTTGCCGAGTGTACGGTCATCAAACTTACCTTATCGTCGTCATCGTCACTTTGGTCGGCATCCGTCAGCAGAGCAACATCTAGGAGAAAATCACTCAATCCCGGTTTTCTTCCTTCGAATTCAGGTCGCTCACTTTCGGTAAACTCTTTGATACCATTTAAAAGTTCCTGGAGGTTCTCAAATCGACTTAGTCCCTCAGGAGTTTTATCGGCATACAATTCTCTAAGCAGCCCCGTGCTTTTTGCTATGTGTTCCGACAGGGTGGCGGCATCCGTGGTATTCAGCTGAGCCGAGAAGCTCTTCATCATGGTAACGAATCCATCCAGCTTTTTCTTCGTCCCTTCATTCACGGGAACGATATCGCGATGCTTTGTCATCACATCCCACAGAGAAGCATCTTGCTCGGCTGCAGTGATCGTCAATTTTTCGATCGTCGTTTTCCCAATTCCTCTGGCAGGGTAGTTAATAACCCGTTTAAGTGATTCTTCGTCATTCGGGTTGGCCGTTAAACGATAATAGGCCAAAAGATCTTTTACCTCTTTGCGCTGATAGAAAGAAAGGCCTCCGTATATACGGTATGGAATATTGATTTTCCTCAAAGCTTCCTCCATCGCCCTACTTTGTGAGTTGGTTCGATAGAGGATGGCAAAACTTTTATGACTTAGCTGATTGTTGTTCTTTTCCTGAAAGATGTCATTGGCAACAAAGAGTCCTTCTTCATTGTCCGAAAGATTGCGAACCACTCGAATGATCTCTCCGCTTTCATTGGAAGTCCAAACTTCCTTTTTAATCCTATCTCTGTTTTTATCGATCACACTGTTAGCGGCACCGACAATGTTTTTGGTTGAACGGTAGTTCTGCTCCAGTTTGAATAGCTTGTAATCAGGATAATCCTTTTTGAAGTTTAGGATGTTCTGAATATTGGCTCCTCGAAAGCCGTAAATACTCTGTGCATCGTCACCGACTACACAGAGATTCTCATTCAATGCGGCGAGCTTCTTTACTATAAGGTATTGACTGAAGTTCGTGTCTTGGTACTCATCTACTAATAGGTATCGAAACTTATGCTGATACTTATGTAATACGTCAGGGAAATCACGGAGCAAAACATTCGTCTTATATAATAGGTCATCAAAGTCCATTGCTCCTGCTTTGAATAGCCTCTTATTATACTCGGTATAAATCTCAACCAACTTTGGTCTTCCACTCACTTCGTCATCGCTCATTATCTCCGGATGATCTCGGTAGGCCGAAGGAGAAATCAGATTATTCTTCGCAGCAGATATCCTGTTCTGAACGAAATTGGGTTTGTAGAGCTTGTCGTCGAGCCCCATTTCCTTTATTACACTCTTTATGAGGTTACGACTGTCCTGAGTATCGTAGATGGAGAAGTTGGATGGATAGTTTAGTTTATCTGCCTCAAATCTGAGTATCCTGGCAAAAATGCTGTGGAAGGTTCCCATCCAAATATTTCGGGCTTCACTTCCACCGACAATGGCAGAGATTCTCTCCTTCATTTCTCGAGCTGCTTTATTGGTAAAAGTCAGTGCCAAAATGTTGAAAGGATCAACTCCTTTATTTATAAGGTATGCTATCCGAAAAGTAAGTACCCTGGTTTTGCCCGATCCCGCTCCCGCAATTACCATCGAAGGTCCTTCCGTATTAACTACGGCTTGTTTTTGAGCATCATTTAATGAATTGAGGTATTCCATCTCCGCAAAAATACGTTTTCGGTTGCGATCCTTTGAGAAAATTAGGAGCTGGAAACCCGGAAAATTCCCACAGGTAAAGTGCTTAAATTGCGCTTGAAAATATTTTCTCAAAAAGGCTTAAAAATCTCCCGTCTAGCCTGTTGTTTTATTGATTTATTCTTGTACATTTGCACCCCCGTTAAAAGCGGGGTGGTGCCCTATGGCGCCAAAAAACACTGAAAACGAGCAAGTTTAAGATATGCCAACTATACAGCAGCTTATTCGAAAAGGTAGAACTACCAAGCCAAAGACAAGTAAGTCAGCGGCACTTACATCTTGTCCTCAACGTCGAGGAGTATGTGTGCGGGTATACACAACCACACCAAAGAAGCCAAACTCAGCCATGCGTAAAGTGGCTCGTGTGCGTCTTACGAATGGTCGTGAGGTGAACGCATACATTGGAGGTGAAGGACACAATTTGCAAGAGCACAGTATTGTGTTGGTTCGTGGAGGAAGAGTAAAAGACCTTCCCGGTGTGCGTTACCATATCGTTCGAGGAGCATTGGATACTGCTGGTGTTGATGGCCGAACGCAACGTCGATCTAAATACGGAACTAAACGACCTAAGAAATAAGCGTACTTAAGTCATGAGAAGAAAGACCGCAAAAAAGAGAATTATTCTGCCAGACCCAAAATTCAATGAGGTGTTGGTTACAAAGTTTGTAAACAACATGATGATGGCAGGAAAAAAGAATTTGGCTTACGCTATATTCTACGATGCCATTCAAATCGTTGACGAAAAAAGTAGCGAAGAGGATGGTTTAGATGTTTGGAAAAAAGCCCTTTCTAATGTGACTCCTGCCGTTGAGGTAAAGAGTCGTCGAG
>CAZWQX010000064.1:0-20921 GCA_964635965.1 uncultured Cryomorphaceae bacterium | reverse complement strand
ACAAATACCCTGAGATTCGAATTGAGTCCGAATCTGTTTCTTCTTTGGGCGACGGTAATTTTCAGTTAAACGGGATCCTTACAATCAAAGGCATCAAAGAACCATTAGAGTGCACTTTTTCGCTATTTGAAAAAAATTCGTCTCAAGTAAAGCTGACCTCAACTTTCGTGGTAGATCGAGAGAAGTTCAAGTTGGGAAATGATTACGGTGGTTTTATGATTGAAGATGAGATTGAGGTAGAGGTGACTCTAACTATTTCTGAGTAAAGAACTACCTCCGACTTTTTGCTTCTGTTTACATTTGCGGGCTCCAAGCCCGATCATGAAAAGCAGAAAGGCCTCTCTTATATTCATTTTCATAACCATCTTAATTGATGTCATTGGCATTGGGATAATCATTCCTGTTATGCCTGCCTTGATCGAAACACTTGGTGTTACTGAAGTGAGTGAGGCTGCTCGAATAGGTGGATGGCTGATATTCGCCTACGCCATAATGCAATTCTTTTGCGCCCCTGCTCTGGGAGCACTGAGCGACCGTTTTGGCCGAAGGCCGGTAATACTATTTGCCCTAGCCGGCTTGGGAATAGACTACATCTTCCACGCGTGGGCTCCTACAATAGGTTGGTTATTCCTGGGAAGGATACTCGCAGGAATTACCGGAGCAAGTTTTACGGTAGCCACCGCCTATATTGCCGATATCAGTACTCCTGAGAAAAGAGCTCAAAATTTTGGTTTAGTGGGCGCGGCTTTTGGCCTTGGTTTCATCATCGGGCCTGTAATTGGCGGTATCACGGCCGAGTGGGGGGTGAGGGTTCCATTTCTTGTCGCCGCCGGTTTGAGCTTGGTGAATTTCATTTATGGATTATTCATTCTGCCTGAGTCATTGCCAACAGAAAAACGCATTGAAAAAATCAACTGGAAAAAAGCCAACCCGCTTGGAGGATTGAAGGACCTAGGTCAATTCCCTTTAATTCTGGGATTTCTCTTCCCATTTTTCTTGATTTACGTGGCAGGGCATTCCATTCAATCCAATTGGACCTTTTATACGGTTTATCGGTTTGAATGGTCAGAATCTACGATTGGGTGGTCTCTGGCTGTTGTTGGAGTTGTAGTCGCTGTCGTACAGGGCGGATTGGTCAAATATGTCGTAAGGGCCTTTGGCGAGAAAAAGACCGTGATAATCGGAATGTTCTTTTGGACACTCGGTCTGTTCCTTTTTGCATCAGCCAATAAAGAATGGATGATGTTTGCCTATATTCTTCCTTACTGCCTCGGAGGTGTCGCAGGCCCGACATTACAAGGTATTATGTCCAATATGGTTCCCGACAATATGCAAGGAAGATTACAAGGAGCATTGACTAGTTTGATTTCTCTCACATCCATTGTTGGGCCGCCAATTATGACCAATGTATTCGACTCGTTTTCGGGAGTTGACGCGGTTTTCGACTTTCCGGGAGCTCCTTTTGCACTTGGTGGAATAATGATGCTGGCTGCTTTGATATTGACTTTAAAACCTCTGAAAACATTCAAAGAGGATATTCGGCAAGCATAACTTTCCCATATACCTCAAAAACCTGGAGGGCAATTCTCTGTTATTAATGCGGCTATTGAACTATTTTCGATACCGCGAAAAATGATGAAACCTATGAAAATATCTACCCTGGCAGGTGTAGCCTTTGCTATGTTGTTTGCCTTTAGTGCTGTTGGTCAATCAGATAGACTGGTTGAAATTTCGAGAACCTTATCAGAGAATTACCCAGATGCAAGTCCTGCGGATTTGCAAAATCTTCATTTGAATGACGAGGTTGAATCGTCTCTCAGTGGGTTAACTTACTATTACATCAATCAAACCTATGCTGGGATTCGAATCAAAAATTCCTCAATTCAAGCCGTTTACACTGCTGATGGGAAACCATTTAACCTCAAGGATAACGTCATCCGTGATTTAGCTTCTAAGGCGGATGCTATCGAAGCAAATACAAGTTTACGCACCGCTATCGAGGGTGCGATGTCTTCTTTGGGAATCCAAGCTAATTTGACTTTGACTCTTTTAAGTAATGATCAATTCTCATACACCTTGGAAAGCGGAGACTACTTCCACGAATCAAAGGCCGAACTGGTTTATTGGCAAGTAAATGAAGATGAGATTAAACTTGTTTGGGACTTTGACATTGACCTTCCGGACGAAACACATTGGTGGAACTTATTGATCAGTGCCGTAGACGGATCAGAAGTTGTCAAAATTGATTGGCAATTATCTTGTGTGCCAGGTTCACATCATGCCGAAGGATGCGGTCATCTTCACTTTGAGGAAGAGTCAAGCCATTTAAGAACCACCTTAGATGGTTCAGGTTATAATGTTTTTCCCTTCCCTGTAGAAAGTCCTAACCACGGTGATAGAGATTTTCTAACTGAGCCTGCACTTCCCTCAGCTTCTCCTTTTGGATGGCACGATACAGATGGATTCACAGGCGCTGAATTCACAATTACAAGAGGAAACAATGTTTACGCTTACGACGATATTCAGGATACCGATACTCCGGGATCCAGTCCGGATGGTGGGGATGAGCTTCAATTTGATTACCCGTTAAACTTGGGTTTACAACCTGAAGGTTACTTGAATGCATCCATAACCAATCTCTTTTATGCCAACAACGTGATTCACGATGTTCTCTATCGATATGGTTTCGATGAGATTTCAGGAAATTTCCAAGAGAACAATTATGGCAACGGTGGACAAGATGGAGACCCTGTAAATGCGGAAGCACAGGACGGTGAAGGCTTTAACAATGCAAATATGGCAACTCCCGGTGATGGTGCCAATCCCAGAATGCAAATGTTTTTATGGAATTCAGGAACAGGAAGCAGCGGAATTGTTGTGAACCAACCGACTTCAATAGCCGGCGAATATAGCGGTGCAGGAGCAGCATCTTTTGGACCTGATTTCCCACCTGGAGGTTTAGAAGGAAACCTGGCGACTGTTCTTGATGCCGAGGGTGACGACGATGGTTGTGAGCCAATCGTTAATACAGCCGATGTTGATGGCAATATTGCCATTTTGTTCCGCGGAGGATGCACCTTCGTCAACAAGGTTTTAAATGCTCAAAATGCAGGTGCAATAGGAGTGATTGTAGTGAATAATGTTATTGGCGCTGAGCCATTTGATATGGCCGGTGACTCCGATGAGATCAATATTCCCTCTGTAATGGTGAGTTACGAAACGGGAATAGCTTTCATTGACGAACTGGAAAACGGTGAGAACGTGAATGTTCTTATAACCAGTGCTTCCGGTCTAGCCATCAAGGATGGAAGTTTTGATAACGGAATTATTGTGCACGAATACGTGCACGGTTTGACAAATCGAATGACGGGTGGTCCAAGTGATGCATTCTGTCTTTTTGGTGAAGAGCAAATGGGTGAAGGATGGAGTGATTGGTATGCCATTATGATGACGATGGACTTAAGCGTTGACAATCCCGTTTATCGACCAATGGGAACTTTTGCAAGCGGCGACTCGGTTGATGGAAACGGAATTCGTCCGGTTCCTTATGACACGTCTTTTGCCGTGAACGATTTCACGTACGCCGATCTTCCGAATAGCGAATTATCCGTTCCTCATGGGGTTGGTTTTGTATACTGCACTATGCTATGGGACCTTACATGGGCTCTGATCGATGAGTATGGCTTTGACCCCGATTTGATCAATGGAGAGGGAGGAAACATCATAGCACTTGAATTGGTAACGGAATCGCTTCGATTGCAGGGCTGTGGTCCTGGTTTTGTGGATGGTCGTGATGCCATCTTAGCGGCAGATGAAGCTTTATACGATGGCGCAAACCAATGTTTGATTTGGCAAGTGTTCGCTCGTAGAGGACTCGGATGGAGTGCATCTCAAGGAAGCCCGCTGAGCCGTGCAGATGGAACCGCAGCGTTTGATCTTCCACCAATATGCCAAGAGGTTTTTACTCCTCCAACGGCAGCTTTCTCAGTCGACAACGAAATTTCTTGTACGGGAATCGTTCAATTTACCGATGAGAGCACCGACGTACCTCAGGAATGGTTATGGGATTTTGGCGATGGAAATACCAGTACAGATCAGAATCCTATTCACCAATACGAAAATCAAGGAACTTACACGGTGACACTTACTGTGACGAATACGCTAGGAGAAGATCAGGCGGTTCAATCTGACTTGGTCGAATTTGATCAACCTGATAGCCCATCAGCTGAAGGCGCCTCAGGTTGTGCGGGTGAAACGGTTTCTCTTTCGGCCAGCGCCGATGATGGCAGCGGCATACGTTGGTTGGATGCCAATTTCGAGCAGATAGGCTTAGGCAATGAAGTTGAAGTAGTTCTCGGCTCTCAGGCAGAAACTTACTACGCTCAGAATTATGCAGAATTGCCAACAGCAGATTTTGTCGGTCCGGAGGACAATGAAATCGGTGCGGGTGGAAACCATGCTACCGGGTTTGTCGGTACCGTTGACTTTGAAGTTTTAACCGCACCCGTTGTTATAGAATCTGCATTGGTATACAGCGGTGCAACGGGAAGCAGAACCATTAACCTCTATCCTGCAGCCAGCGGAAATGGAATTCCATTGGAAAGCATCACGGTAGATGTTGATTTTACGGGTGGAGAAAGAATCGACCTTGGTTTTGTCATTGAAGAAGCGGGAACGTATAGCATCGGTTTGAACCAAGCGAATTTCTATAGAAATGAAAGTGGTGCTCAGTATCCGTATACCCACGAGTCGGGAACCTTCGTAATCGTAGGTAGCTCTGCCGGTCCTGATTTCTACTATTACTTCTACGATTTGGAAGTGGTTGCAGGTTGTATGAGTGATCCGGTAGCTGTGACAACTGAAATCACTGGTGAAGCGGCATTCTCGTACGAAGAAAATGAACTCGATGTAAGCTTCACTGATGAATCGCCCGATGCTACGTCGTGGTTCTGGGAATTTGGCGATGGAGCCACATCAACTGAACAGAATCCTACGCATACCTATTCCGGTATAGGAAATTATACTGTTACCTTGACGGTGAACGACGGCTGTTCAATTAGTGAAGAAATTCCTTTGGGTACCACTGATATTACTGAATTGGAGGCCAACGGATTTAGCTTTTACCCAAATCCTGCCGACGAAGTTCTTTACATTGAGAATACAGAGTTTGGAGGTCAGAATCTGATTTTCTCTCTCCACAATGTAAGTGGAAAACAAGTAATCTCTCGCAACCTGACCGGAGAGCGATTGGAGATTGATGTGGACGGATTGTCATCAGGAATTTATTTGATGAGCATTCGCTCCGCAAATGACAACACTATTCTGTTCAGGGATAAGTTAACTGTCGCAGAGTAAACATCCATCTGCAATGAAATCTGCAGTTAAAAAAAGTTGGGCAGTCCTGATTCTATTAGGACTGCCTTTTTTTGTGAAAGGAGATCACATAACGGGGGGAGACTTTACCGTGACTCATGTGGAGGACAACACCTTTCTGGCGACTCTTTCATTGTATCGAGACTGTGGCTCTTTTGGAGCACCGTTTGATGAATTTGTAGAAATTACGGTTTTTGATGCCGTTACTGACGAACATCTCAGCGCTCTGGATTTTCTTTTTATTGGTTTTGAAACCATCGATCCCAACTTGGGAAATACGTGTTTTGAACCGGATATTTGTCTTGAGATCGGCGTTTACGAGATGGAGATCGAACTTCCCGACAACCCCAATGGATACTATCTTTCAAAAGAGCGTTGTTGTCGGAGTGATTTGAGCATAAATTTATTTGGAATCAATTTGGGATTTGTTTTTACCGTTGATGTGCCTGACCCCGCATTGGCAAACTCAAGTCCACAGTTTGGAGAGTATCCTGGGGATGCCTTTTTCTGCGTAAACGAGCAAAACACTATTGATTTTGGGGCAATTGACCCGGATGGAGATTCGCTGGTTTATTCTTTTACTGATCCATACGCAGGGAATTCTTCGTTCTTCGATCCGAATCCTGTGGTTGCCACTCCCAAACCCTACGAAATTATTTTCTGGGAAACGGGTTTTGATACCGATAATCAAGTGGGAGGAACTCCTCCAATGTCAATTG
Organism: uncultured Cryomorphaceae bacterium; assembly: GCA_964635965.1. Lineage (GTDB taxonomy): Bacteria > Bacteroidota > Bacteroidia > Flavobacteriales_D > Cryomorphaceae > JAKVAV01. The sequence goes on along the minus strand of CAZWQX010000064.1, from coordinate 14,829 downwards.
ATCCTCAAACGGGGGTAATTATCGCGCAACCCGATCAAGTTGGAATATTCACGATAGCCGTGCAAGTAGAAGAATTTAGGGACGGGATTCTAATAGGGACTGTCAGAAGAGAGATTCAACTCCTTTCCGTTGTATGCGTTGATGCGGCCTTTACATATGACATCATCGATGAACTCGAGGTGAGTTTTACTGATCAATCGCCCGATGGAAACTCTTGGTTCTGGGAATTCGGTGACGGTGCTACTTCTACTGAGCAGAATCCAACTCATTCCTATGCAGTTCCCGGTAGTTACACGGTTACCTTAACTGTGGACGAAGGCTGCTCGGTTAGCGAAGAAATTCAATTGATAACAACTGATGTTTTCGAACAAGAAAAGACAAAGTTTAGTTTCTATCCCAATCCTACAAATGGGGTAGTCTACATAGAGAATTCAACGCTTCAAATGGTCAACCTTGCATACAACATACGCGATCTTTCAGGAAGACTCCTTATTTCGCGGTATGCCGCGGGAGAGCGACTGGAGATTGAAACAAGTGAATTATCGTCGGGAATTTACCTTTTGACCGTTCGTTCGGTTGAGGATAATATTCTTCTTTTCAGTGATAAACTAACCGTTGCAGATTAAATCTTATTTTTCAACAATGAAATCCGCAGTAAAAAATATTTTGGCAGTCTTGCTTTTAGTCAGCCTGCCATTTTTTGGCAAAGCCGCACACATAACGGGGGGAGACTTCGTTGTGACTCATGTCGAAGGAAATACTTTTTTGGCAACCCTTACCCTTTATCGCGACTGTGCTTCCGGTGGAGCTCCCTTTGATGGAAGTGTTCAAATCACGGTATTCGATGCAGTCACAAATGAACATCTCAGTGCCCTGGATTTCGTGTTCAATGGATTTGAAACAATTGATCCAAACTTGGGTAATTCTTGCTTCGTTCCAGATGTGTGTCTTGAGATTGGCGTCTATCAAACAGAATTTGAGTTACCCGATAACCCCAATGGATACTACCTTTCTAAAGAGCGGTGTTGTCGGAACGATTTGAGCATAAACTTGGTAGGAGATGATCTTGGATTCGTTTTTACCGTAGATGTTCCCGACCCCGCTTTGCAGAATTCCAGCCCCGAGTTTGGCGAGTATCCAAGTGAAGCTTTTTTCTGCGTGAACGGTGAAAATATTATCAATTTTGGAGCAACTGATGCAGATGGTGATTCTTTGGTTTATTCCTTCACTGAGCCCTACAACGGAACTTCCTCGTTCTTCGATCCGAATCCGTTAATCGCCACTCCCAAACCCTACGATATTGTTTTCTGGGAAACCGGTTTTGATACCGATAATCAAGTAGGAGGGACTCCTCCAGTGTCTATTGATCCTGAAACGGGCGTTATTGTTGCCCAACCGGATCAGGTCGGAATTTTCACGATCGCCGTGCAGGTGGAGGAATTTAGAGATGGGGTACTCATCGGAACAGTACGAAGAGAGCTTCAGCTAACTTCTACCGTATGCGTGATTGATCAACCATCGGTCATCAATACACCGGATGGGGATACCATCTTCGACGTTTTAGCCAATTCAGAATGGTGCATTCCTATTGAAGTGAATGATCCAAATACAGGAGATACCCTTTTCGTGCAAGCCGAAGGGGAGCTTATTGATGGCACGGTTGTCCCCTTGGCCGTTTTCCCCGATGCCGAAGGTTTTTCTACCATCATTCAAGATTTATGCTGGTCGCCACTTTGTGAGAATCTGAGCGACGAACCTTATGTGATAACGATTACGGCATTTTCACGGGGATGTGCTCCGGAAGCCTTGATCACTGAGCAAGATATTTATATCAATGTATTTATTGAGGACAACGAAGAAACCTTACTTGAAGAGCCAATGGAAGGGGAGGCCGTCATTGATTTATACGATCCATCCACCCATTGTTTCGAGTTTTTAATTCTCGATCCAAATGAAGCCGATACGCTGATTGTAACCCCATCTTCAGAGATTTTCAGTTTTGAGAATGTCGATCAGCTTGACCCTGAAACGGAGCAGGAATTTGTGTCATATCCCTTCTGCTGGGACGTGAGTTGTGAAGATGTAAGCGACGATCCCTATTTCGTCAATTTTGAAGTAATTGCTACGAATTGCGAGGTCCAAGACACGGCTAATTTTTCGGTTCCCATTACGGTCATTGTGCCTCCGGACGAGCCCGCGGAGTTTCTGCAACCCAACGATACAGTCTTCTGGGAATTCTACGATACCGACACATTCTGTATGCCGGTCATTTTTGTCGACGACAACTTCTTTGATTCCTTGTCAGTTACGGCCACCTCGGAAATATTCGACTTGCCGGACAATCCTGCGACGTTGGATACCTTGAATGGATTTTCCTTCCTGGAAGGGGAGTTGTGTTGGGTTCCGAGATGTGAAGATGTACGTCCAGAGCCATACATTATCGAATTCACCGGAAGATCTATTAGCTGTAAAACGGATGAAACGGTTACCTACACCGTAACGCTTTTCCTTGGGCTTCCCCCTGAAACTGCTCCGGAATTCGAATTGCCGCAACCGGGCTTTGAAATCACCCATAATATCGGCGATGACCCGATTAACTTCTTGGTGTTTGCTTCTGACCCTGACCCGTATGATACATTGACACTGAGTGCTCAGTCTCCCGCCTTCTCTAGTCCCGGAAGACCGGCCACATTCGACGAGTTTATCAATAATGAATCAGTGGCCTCACCCTTTAATTGGGTGCCTGATTGTCCTGATGTAGATGAAGAGCCTTACGTTGTGACTTTTGAAGTGAGATCCAGGAGTTGTCAAAAAGACGTAACAACCAGGTTGGAAGTGCCCATATTTGTTACCACTCCAACTCAGGGCGAAATTGAGCCGATTCAAAATATCTTTTCACCTAATGGCGATGGCCGAAACGATGTCTGGACCATTGAAGACAAAGATGATCCCTGTCTTCTTCAGTTTCGCGCTACCATCTATGATAGGTGGGGAGTAGAGGTTTATGTCTCAGATCGAAGCGATTTTGAATGGAACGGTGAGTATTCCAACGGTAATGAAGCTTCCCAAGGTGTATACTTCCAAACCATCGAATATTTCTACAAGGATAGAGGACGAAGTTTCTCAGGTAATGTAACGCTGACCGATTAGTATTGTAACTCTCCGAGAATTAAGTCGTAATAGAGATTAACTCCTCTTAAAGTACCGAATTGTGGTGCTTACCATACGAGTTGGCGCGGCATCCTTTTCGGCACTGCCGCGCTTTTCTTTTAGTCTGCTCTCATCCAGTAATCAGTTCTGCCGAGAATTCCGAATGAGTCGATGCTCCCTCTGAGTTTTAAACGGCCATCGTCCAAAAGCTCAACTGACCCATGGTATGTTTTGCCCTCTTCAGCATCGTATACCGAACCGTTGATCCATTCTCCATCTTCGTAAACGAAGTCTTTCATTATTTCCATCCCCATAAATCCTTCACCCTTTTCATTTTTAGCCGGATTCCCTCGATCATCCGTGGGGTCAGCCAGCCAAATTATCTTTCCGAAATAGGAATTACCCTTGCGGTAAATCTCAACTTTTGCATCTTTTTTCTCCACCATCCAAATGCCTAAAATGGAATTTGAATCTTGAGAAAACAGCGCTAAGGGAACAAAAGAGAACAGGAAAATTAGCGTCTTTTTCACTCAGAATTTGCTTTACGACTTCCGGATCTGTGTAAAAGTAACAAAACCCAAATCGTGGTAAAAACGATGAGTTTTCGTAAATTCAAAGAAACCAATCAGCCATGGTAAAGAGTTTTACAGGGGTGCGGAGAGCACCAAAAAAAGAAATTCAACAAATCAAAGCCGCCGATTTCATGACGGTTAAACTGCAAACTTTTCGTCCTGATCAACACATTGGTGAGGTATTTAAGGTTTTGATCGACAAGAATATTTCAGGAGGTCCTGTTGTTGATAGTGATGGACGTTTGGTGGGGGTGATATCGGAAGGAGACTGCCTCAAAGAAGTCGTTCGTGGCAAATACAACAATTCACCCATTAAGGCCGGAATTGTTGGCGATCTCATGGTGACCAACGTGCATACCATTCCTCCGGATATGCCAATTCTGGATGTGGCACATCAGTTCTTAACCCTGAAAGTCAGGCGGTTTCCTGTAATGGAGAATGGTCGATTGGTGGGTCAGATCAGTCAACGGGATGTGATGAGGGCTGTCCGAGAGCTCAAAAATGAGACCTGGTAGGAAATGGTTTAATCAAGCGAATCTTGGTCAGGTAATTCGGAATATGTACATTCAAGCCGAAGCCGAAGAATTCGGCTGAAGAATACCAAAACGTTTTAATGGGAAGATCACACGAATCCTTTAGCAAGAAGGAAAAAGAAAAGAAAAAACAAAAGCGCAAAGAAGAAAAGCTCAAGCGGAAAGAAGAGCGGAAAGAAGGGGGGAGCAAAAGTTTCGACGATATGATTGCCTACGTAGATGAATACGGCAATATCGTTGACACTCCGCCGGATCCCGCCGAAAAAGAAGAAATTGAAGCCGAGGATATTGTTTTAGGCATCCCGCCTAAAGAAGAAGGGGAAGAAGATGAGTTGAAAGAAGGTACAGTGACTTTCTTTGACGATTCCAAAGGGTATGGCTTCATCAAAGTGAAAAATTCAAACGACAGTTTGTTTACCCATATTTCTCGACACGTTGACGAGATTAAAGAAGGTAACCGCGTTAGTTTCGATGTAGAAATGGGCGATAAAGGCCCCGTTGCGGTTAATGTTAAGATTGTACACTAAAGTTGGTTTTTGTACTAAGAGAAAATCCACCCATCTGGGTGGATTTTTTCATTTTTGGGAGTAGACTGAAAAACATCAATTAGGCATGAGCCCCAAGTGGCAAAGAAATATCAGACGAATTTTTCCCTTTGGATTAATATGGCTCGTAACGGGAATGCTATTTCTGTTTGTCGAGAGTGTAGCCAATAGGGGGGTTAACCCTAATCCGGCCACCGATATTACCGTTACCCCTTCGGTTTTAATCTTTGCCTTCATTGCCATAACCATATTGGGCTGGATTGTCGGCTTTTTTGAAATGGTGATTCTGAATAATCTTTTCAGGAGAAAGACCTTTCTGGGAAAAGTCTTTTACAAATTTTTATTGTACGGATCGATCATGCTCACCACCATGATTCTGGCTTTCCCTTTGGCGGCTTCAATAGAAACGGGGTTGCCAATGACCGATCCAACAGTTTTAGCCAGATTAAGGAACTTTCTTACGAGTTTGACCTTCGCCAGTACCTTGGTCCAACTAGCCTTCTCCTTGTTATTGAGTTTTATTTATTCAGGACTTAGTGAACATGTCGGTCATAGGCATCTATTTAATCTGCTGTCAGGCCGATACCACAATCCCCAAGAAGAGGAAAGGATATTTATGTTTTTAGATCTAAAGGGTTCGACAACCGTTGCCGAAGAACTCGGTCACATACCTTATTTTAAATTCTTGCGGGAGTATTACGGTGATTTGAGTGATTCGATAATCAAGTATCGGGGAGAGGTGTACCAATACATTGGCGACGAGATTGTAATTACTTGGCCCATGAATCAGGGAATAAAAGATTCGAACTGCATCCGGTGTTTTTATTCCATGAAGGAGGCTTTGGCGAAGAGAGAGGATTATTACCGTAAAGAGTTTGGCGTTAGCCCATCTTTCAAGGCGGGTTTACACGGAGGTAGCGTGACAACAGGTGAAATTGGAGCCCTGAAAAAGGAAATCTTTTATACGGGAGATGTTTTAAACGTGGCTGCCAGAATACAAGGATTGTGTAATCAATTCGGGAAAGACCTCTTGTTGAGCGCTTGGTTATCTGATCTACTCGATTGGAAGGATCTTGATATACAGCCCATCTCCGTGGGTGAAGTAGAGTTAAAAGGGAAAAAAGAAGCAATGCGAATTTTATCCATCGAATAAAACAGGATTTCCAATTATATTCGGATACCGAAACCAGAAAACTGAATGTTTCAGCCGAGTGATTCAACCTTAACCCCGGAAAACCTTTCTGAATTTATCAGGCAACAAGAAATTCAATTGGCCGAACAAGCCGATCAGATTGAATTGGTCATTTATTGGAGTATTATTCCTCTTTTGATTTTGTTTGTGTTTCTCTTCTTCGTGGTATACCGAAGTAGGAGAGAAGCTGCTTTTCGCAAGCGAGAGTTTGATCTTCAATTGGCTCGAAGCGCCATGGAAATGCGGGCATTAAGATCACAGGTCAATCCCCATTTCATCTTCAATTGTTTGGCGTCCATTCAAAATTTTGTCGCAAAAAACGACAACAAAGAAGCAGAGTACTACTTGGTTCGTTTTAGCGGATTGATACGCCAAGTTTTGGAAAACAGCACCGAAAAAATGGTGAGCATCGCGGATGATTTGGATGCATTGGAGAAGTATGTGGAAATGGAAAAACTTCGGCTTAACCAAGGGTTTGATTTTACCTTGTTGGTCGATGTGGAAATTGATCAGGAAGAGACGTTCATTCCTCCATTGATCATTCAGCCCCTTGTAGAAAATGCCATCTGGCATGGAGTAAACGGAGGGGATGAAAAAGGTGTCATCGAAGTTGAGTTGAAATTGGCCGACGATTCGGGCATTGAATGCACAGTGAGAAACAACGTTGTGGAAGTCATGAAAGACCGGGATTCTTCTAAAAAGAAATCACTCGGTTTGAGTTTGATCCGTGAGCGAATCGATTTATTGAATAGCCTTTACCACAGAGAGGATCATTTGGAAATACGCGATGTGGAAAATTCTTATTTTCACAAAGAAGTGCGCATGGTAATCCCGTGTGAATTCGAATGATATGAGAATTGCTATTGTTGAAGACGACCTGAACCAACAGGAAAACATTGAGAGAATAATTAACGAAAGGGTAGGTGAGGCCAAGATTGTTGGCAAGGCCGATTCCGTAACCAAAGCCCTTGAATTGCTCGGTCGAAACGAGATCGATTTGGCCATTCTGGATGTGATGATCAAAGGAGGAACCACCTTTGATGTATTGGAGAAACTCGGTGAGGTGAATTTTCAAATTGTATTCACCACTTCGTATGACAATTTTGCCATCAAAGCCTTCAAACAGTCTGCCATAGACTATTTGCTCAAACCATTTGGAGAAGAGGAGTTTATGGAAGCGATTGATAAGGTGAAAAGTCGGTTAAAACAGCTTCTGGCCAAGGAGCACTTCGATATTCTCTTTTCAAGTTATAAGAGCGAAAACCGCGTAGACCATAAGATCGCTTTCCCCGATCAATCATCTTACGTATTCATTCATCCTCGAGACATTATTCGTTGTGAATCGGATAATAATTACACCAAGGTTATCACGAAAAATAAATCTCTGTTTGTAAGTCGAACGCTTAAAGCAGTTGAGGAGATGCTTGAGGGGAAGGGGTTTTACCGTGTTCACAATAGAGCGCTTGTAAATCTGGAACGTATTGAAAGTATATCTCGTTCAGGCTAAGGTCGTGTAATTATGAGCGATGGGAGCGAGGTGCCTATATCGAGAAGAAAGCGAGACGATTTTATGAAACTAATTCAAAAGCTCTGATACGGGTTCCTTTCATTCTCCGCCATATTCTTTTTTGATTTAGCCGAATTCTAATTCAAGCATTGGCAGATTGAGATCCACCTTAGATTTGGGATATCAAAAAAGAGAAACTACATATTACAAGTTTTATTGAAGAAGGAGAGTTGAGCGTATTTGTCAATGGTGATTTGGTCATCTCAGGATCGGGATCTTATCTCACGGATACCTATGCAGGTGAGGAGTTCAATCTTAGTTGGATAGCCAAGGGAAATTCTAAAAGCACTTTTCGCGTTTCTGTAGTGGAACCCACAAAGGTTGGGTACAGTGAAGTCAAACTCATCGGCAAGGACAAAGAAAACTGTGGAACCGAAAAAATCACAATAACCTAATGACAACCTATAAGATTTCATTGGCCGAAGCTGCTACCTATATTTCTAATTTGCTAAATGAATTGCCTTTAAGGCCCATTGCACAAAACATTGCGCTTGGTGGAACTTTCGGGTTGCCAAGTCTGCCCAATCAATCAAACAAGGGGATAATGTTTTGGTATAACTTAGAGAGAAACGCCTCGGGAAATGACAAAGTATTTGCTGTTTTTCAGACCTATATTGATCCGTTAGGGAATGTCGGCAATGTACTACCTGTAGGTTCGAATCAACTGTTTCAGCCCGATGAGACTTTCACATACAACGGGAGTACTTACGACGTTGCGACAATCGAGAACTACATTAGCGGGCATTCAACCAACAACACGCCCGCTAGCTCGAATATAACCAAACAAGAGGTTGAGGATAATATCGATACACTGGTTCAATATTTGCCGAAAGATAGCAATGGCATTATCTATAACAACCGCGTCCACCTTTTCTTTGAGGCCGACGATAGCTTTGGTGATTTCTACGATTTATTAACCCAAAATAGTAGCGTAGCTGGTTTTCGCTATTATTTGGGATTGGATAAGTCGACTCCAATTCCAAACAATCGCATTCGATTGATCATGGTGGCCGTAGATGGAAATGGTGCAAACATCATAAATTCTGCCAATCCCATATTCATGCAGCGTGGCCACCCGAAATGAGATGAGCCATACCTGAATCGAAATATGTCTAATTTTCTGACGATAGAATCAGACTTAACTTGGAGACTGTCGAAACAATACAAAGAGTCATCCCTTTCCTGCTCATTGGCCTCAATGGTTATGTGTGTTGGAGAAAGCCGTCTCTCTTATTTAATGTGTTTTTAACATTTCTGGTAATTGGTGTTTTGGCCGAAATGGGCATGGTTTTCGTTGAACATGAATTAAATAGGAGAGATTGGGCCTGGGAAATTCGCAACATCTACGGTTTCTTTGATACCGTTATTTTGATGTGGATTGCCGTTCGTTATGGGAATTACAAGAACTCAATACGAAAAGCACGTTTGTTTGCCTCTGTTGTAGGAGGAGTATGGATTGTTTTTTTGTTGCTCCATTATTTCAATGTTTTGGCTTTTCAAATTGGGGCTATGGAGAGCACGGCAAACGTCGTTTTATCATTGGCCATGGGATTCGCGCTATTAACGCGAGTGGAGGTAACCGATCAACCCCTTGTGAACCCTATTAATCTTCTTCTATGTTCGCAGTTGGTCTATTTGTTCAGTACAGTCATGATTTTTGGGCTTGGTGAGATGCCGATAAGGAATCGGTTGTATTTCATTCATGATATCGCCCATTTTCTGAGAGATTTGTTAATTGTAACAGCCCTTTTAAAGGAGTTAAAAACGATTAAAGTAGAAGCATCCAAATTCTAGGTTGTACTTACCGTTCTCTAACCGGATTATACCTCTTCCTCAATCTATTCTGCATGAATTCGATCAAACGGCTAGTTTCAAATAACTAATCAACCTAAAACAGCTATTAATGCTGTTCATGGCATCTCGATGAAAGTTTACCAGGCTATGATTGAGTTGAATAGTGTTAACTAGAAACTCGCAGATTATGACCCCGGCTTCGGCCGGGGTTTGTGATTTATGCATGGTCCATTACATTTTAATTAAACACTTTTGTTTAATAGAATATTGTCTTAGTTTTGTTCTAAACAATAGTGTTTAGAAATGCCAAAAATTGTTGCGCTCAAAGAGGATTGGATCAAGCTGGGGTTTAAGCTCTTTTCGGAGAAAGGGGAGTCGGGATTAATCGTCGATAAGATGTCGGATAAACTCGCCTGTAATCGATCGAGCTTTTACTGGCACTTCAAGTCCAAGAAGGCCTTTATCAAGGAGATTGTCAATTACTGGGTGGAGAGCGATACCAATCAAATCATTGCCTTAACCGAGAATAGGGGAGATCCAAGCGAGAAGTTTAAGGCTTTGGTGAAGTTGACCTTCCGAAAAGATCCCGATATGGATTTTGTGTTTTACCTAAAAAGGTACGCCATCAAGAATCCCGATATCCAAACGATTATTGATAAAGTTGACCAAAGAAGGATGGATTACGTGAAAGACATCTTTTTCCAAATGGGGCACGGTGAGCACGCGGAGCCTATGGCCAAGGCCTTTTACAAATACTTAATCGGTCACCACGAAATGATTCGGTACAAAAGTCAGAGCAGGAACTACCACGAAGAGGTGCTAAAAGAACTCAAAGAATTCATTCATTATTAATCGAACTACAACAACCTATTAAACAACTGAACTATGGAATACATTATTGAAGCAGAAACAAAAGCCAGCCGGGAAGAAGCGTGGAAATTCCTCACTGATTTCCCGTCATACCCGGAATGGAATTCGGTTTTAGAAATGAGGAAGAATGACAACCTGGAAGTAGGAAAGTTCTTCCACGTCACGATTCACCACAACGGCGAGATATCAAAATTCAGGGCAATGACCTTGTATGTCAAAGACAATGATTCATTTGCCGCCGAGCAACGAATCCTGGGTAAATGGTTTTTCTCGGCAATACACCATTTCATCATTACCGAAAAGAACAACCGAATCGTTTTGGTTCAGCGCTGGGAATTGAAAGGAATTATTGCTCGGTTATTCCGCAAACGGATTTTTAAACTACTGGACGAATTCAAAAAAATGAATCGGGAGTTCGTGGCTGAGTTGGATGAGCAGCACAGGATGGTGCAAATGGCAGAAGTAATCGTTTAAACTTTCCTGGGTTTCATGTTGAATATAAACCCTGGCTTTGGCTGGGGTTTTTTGGTTGGATCAGTAAGGCAGCCGAAATCAGATTGATTCTAGCCAAAATCTAACTAGGAGATGCCAGTTACTAATTGCCATCTAATGACCTAAAATCAGATTAGATCTTGCAGAGAAGACCGAATGTGTCAAGTTCAAAGCCAATCGAGGTCTCTTTTTAAAGATAATTTATGCATTTACGTATAGCATCAGCTGCCTTAATAATTCTTATGACTGGATGTGTTTCATTCAGGGAGACCCATTTGTTCAGAGATAACACTCCAAATGTCCCTAATTACTACAAAGTAAATATCAAGGGCTCAACTTTTTTCAGTAAAACAAGATACGTCTCTGGTTACTTTGACGAAGCTGCAGTTTTAGAGTATTTCGGTGAGTTCAGCCAACCCGATTCGAGTATTGCGGACTACTTGACTTCAGTAAAAAGGCCAGAGAGTTCATCCAACAATTCAACAAGTGATGTGAAGTTGACTGGGGAAATTGAGGGAAAGAGGCTGGTTATGATTCTATCTTCGAACTCCAAAGCAGTCGCTGATCAAATTGGGGCCTTAGCGGAAAATCAGCAATTAATGGATGCTTTGACTTCTATGGCAACCCAAGAAAAGGAATTGGAAAGACTTCGATTGCAAGATGATCTTAGGCACAATAAAGAATTATCTGATCGCATCGTAAGGAATATTGGCCTCGACTTAATAAAGGTGAATGACACTGCGGATTTCGAAACAAATCAAGTTCACCTCACTAACTCTGTGAATTCTCTGCTGGATGCCCTCGATTACAGGTTAACGATCGATTCTTTGGCAGAATTAGAAAAAATCATTCCTGTTCTAAAATGAAAACCATCAAGAAGGTCTGTAATTCAATTTTAATAGCACTCATCCTTTGTTCATGTTCAACACTGCGAGTGAAAGTTGATGTATTGAATCGACAAGAATTCTTGCGGTCAGACGAGTACGTAAAGTATAAATCAGAGAAAAATTTAACTGCTGCTGAGGAGAGGGCGCTTTCAATTAGTAGAAGCTTGGATATGTTAGGGAAAACGCTTCCCGAAGTTTTTGTGAAAAATGTCTTACCTGAAGTGCAACTCGATAATATTCCTATTAGTATGTATGCGGACTTAGGAGATGCTCTGAACCAGGAAATAGCAATTATCAAGAGAAATTTTGTTAGCGCGGCGGCTCAATTTCAACTTGAGGATTCAATCGGCCAGAAACCAATTGACCCCATAAATGACATGTTAATGAGCATTTATGACCTTGAGAATTTTGTTGCTGATTCATTGGCAAGTGGAGAATCAGATCAAAAGAAAAATGCACTGCGAGCAAGCTTTAGGGAACAAACCCTGCCTTTGATAACTGAAGCCAATCTCCCCATAGACCCTATCCAGAATCAAGAAGTAGATAATTTGCTTGGTGATTATCTCGCATCATTTGTAGCTCATTCTGATGAAAAGAAATATTGGGATAAATACAAGGGTAATTATAACCTCACGAGAGTCAAAACGCGCATGGGGAATTCGGATATAGCGATTTCCATGAATGGCCCTGGAGAGTATACAATAAAAGGAGTTCGGATGGACCCCAGCGATGTTGTAAAGGCAAGTTTTAAAACCTTAAAATTGGGCATTTCACTCTTAGCATCTGCTCAAGGTTTTCCTGTTAACCTTCAAGGAGGAGGAACTCCACAAGCTTCCACCTCAAACTATGGAATTGCTGCCGACACACTTAGCAGGAATCTCGATAATCAAAGGGAAATTTTCAGACGAGATGCAATTCATTTGATTAAGGTTATTGAAAATCAACGGGAGAATTTAAAGAGTGATAATGCTCAAATCAGAGCTGCTGCTATTTCAACAATCAATAGCGCTTATAACCAATTACAGAATTAGGCCATGCCAGAATTTATGGAATCAGATAACGTACAGAACGTCGAAGAAATTGAGTATCCAAATACCACTATTCTTGCTCAGACTTGTGGAATCGTGGATAGGCTAGTATTCACTCCAAACGGAATTTTCATTGGCTATAGAGTGAAATTCGAAGGAGACGGCAATCACAAAAGACTGGTAAATGAGGAGAACCTTGAGTCTTGCAACATTAACAATTAATCTGATACAATAAATAGATTCCCAAATTCCTAAAAGCATCGATTAATTCAAGGCAAATTTCAATATGATTCCTGAAGAGCTAAAAGAAGCATATCAAGATGGAAACCTAGCACTTTATTTAGGTGCAGGAGTTTCAGTTGAAAGTCGAATTCCAGATTGGAAAAAGCTCGTGATCATGATGTCTTTCAAAAGGAATGAAGAATTGATGGCTGAAAGTCGTAAGAGCCCATATCCAAACTACTTATATGCCATATCACAATGGGTCATTGAAAATAATGAGGATAGTCTCGATACGATAATCAGTAAACTGAATAGGCACTATTCCAAAGATCAGTTCATTGGTATTATAAGGGAAACTCTGTACGAGTCCATTACAAGCTCAGCACCAGGAGATTCATTAACACAAATACCTCGAGATATAATTAGGAAAAATTCAACTCTCCAATCCATTGTTAAGCTATGCAAAGATTCTAGAGTGAAAGAGAAGGGAGTTTCATCAGTCATCACCTACAATTATGACAACCTTTTGGAATCCGCTTTGAAATGGATAGAATCAGATAGTTTCGAATCAATTATCAGAGGTGATCTTCAGACAACTCCAGGTAAAATTCCAATATATCATGTGCACGGTTATATCCCATTTAGGGCAATTAACGATGGAATTCAAATGGAGCAATTAGTCTTTGGAGAGGAGTCCTACCATTTAACAGCACAGGATGCTTACTACTGGGGTAATATAGTTCAAATGAAAACTCTAATGAGCGAGGTTGGTCTTATGATAGGATTATCACTAACAGACAGAAATTTACGCAGGATACTCCTAGCACTCAAAAACGCACCAGTAACTAAGAAGAATTATCTAATTTATACTAAGCCGGACATTCTTGAGGGGAGGACATTGGAAAGAGCCATCAAGGAAGTTAGAAAAAAGGCTCTTGATTATTTGGAGGATTTTGATGAGGCCAAAATTAAGGAAGAGATACAACGTGAAGATGCTTATTTAGCAAAGATTTTTGATTTAGTAATGAAGCAAAAATATCGCCAAAGCATTATGGAATTAAAGGATTTCGGGGTCACTCCAATAGAGGTGAATAACCATAGTGAGATAAGGGAAATTTGTGATGAAATAATTGGTTAGACCTTGATTAAAATTTAATTCAATGGATAAAAAGCTAAATAACCCTATTAAAAATAACTTGGAAGGTAAAGCTGCTGGATCAAGAAATAGATTTCTCCTTGCATTATTGATTATACTACCCAGTTTAATTCTTCTTTGGTATATAATATCTAAGATTTTATGTGAGGATTGTACTGATAATGAGAATACTAATGCAGTCTTCACGGCAGTAGTTGGTCTTGTTGGAACATGGATAGGAACAATTCTTGCCTTTTATTATACAAAAGACAATTTTGAATCGGCTGAAAGATCTACCCAGCAACTTCTTGATAAGGTAAACACTTCAAAAGAAAAGTTGAATGGTTTGTTGGCGGAAGAAATAATGCTGCAGTTTTCAAGAATAAGCCCTTTGATCCTGAAAGAGGGCAAAGCTCGATCATCATACTTGCTGAAAGATTTATTAGACAAAGAGCTAGCAAAATTTAATCGTTTGCCTGTTTTTGATAGTGAGAATAAACCTGTTTTAATGATTCATCGAAGTGTAATTGACAAGTACTTAACTAAACAAGCCTTAAGTGGCATTCAAATAGATACTCTGAATTTAGAGGATCTCGAAAAAAGTGATTTTGGAGATCAGATAAAGAAGGGTTTTGGATGTGTGGTCAAGGATCAGACAGTAGCAGTTACCAAAGCTTTGATGGAAAGTCTTAGTGACGACACGGTGCTTTGTTCAGATGTGTTTGTGACCACGACTGGAAATAAAAATGGGCAAGTTCTTGGTTGGATTACGAACGCTATGATTTCGGAGGCGGCAAAGGTTTAAATACGGTAACTAAGAACCCATGAAACTCATAAGAATC
>CAZWQX010000063.1:0-21005 GCA_964635965.1 uncultured Cryomorphaceae bacterium | reverse complement strand
GTTGAATGCGGGGGATCGCGTGACCCATGGTGAGATAGGCGATCGCTCTCTGTAGCTGCGCCAAAATAGCTTTATTTTCCTCGCTCAAGCCGTCGCTCATATCGGTGATGAAGGCTTCGAGGAAGTCTTTTCCGATGTGGGCTTTTACTTGGGTTTGGATCACCGTTCGTTGTGATGGTAGCAGCTTGCGGAAGATGTATCGGCTTTCGGAAATGCTGTAAGATTGGTCGAACTCGTGAGCTGTGCGAATGATCAGGCCGTTGAGGGAAGCTCTTTTGTCGCTCGAAGCCCAATCTGTGAAAATGGCGGTGTTCGCCTCGAGGTGATCGATTACCTGGTCGAGGGCATCTTGCACGTCCCGGAAAAGGGTTTTCTTGAGTTGCAACGTGCGGAATTCGCTGGCGGGAACCATGTTGTCGGTCTTGGTTACCAGTAGGCCTCCCGCGGAGAATACCACATTGGCTTTATCCATGTGGTAAAGGGCTGTGAGGTAGGCCGCGGCCTGCTGCAGGCGATTGGCCAATTCTTCCCAGATTTTATTGGTAAAGTTGGTAGCGTCGATCTCGGTGAGAACCGTCTCCCAGGTTGTTTCGTCGATCTCGCTCTGCAGGTATTTCCGCTCTACCTGCCTGAGGGTAGGGAAAAGGTCCTCGAAGAAATCCTGATTATCCTGGAATGGATAGCAGGATTGCATCTCGGATATCGTGGTAAATAGGTGCTCTCGTGCCATTAGGTCTTCTTGTTGTTGTTGGTATTAGCCTCTTTCGTGTCTTTCCCGTGATCGAGGGTCGCGATGAAGGTGTTTTTGAACCAAAACTTAAGCTTGCGATTGCTTTCCACGTACTTGTGCCAGTCGTTGATGTCCGCGATGTAATCGAAGGGGCGTAGGATCCTTCGCTGCTCGGGTTGCGTCATTAGCACATGTTGGTTGAAGGCCACCCGCTTATCTGATCCGCTGCCCGAGGTATATCCCGTTCCGGGAGTAAGATTGATCAGGGTGTGATTCACACCGAGGGCTCGAATGATATGGGCGTCGGAACTCACCGATTCCTCCATATAGGCACCATCGCCCCAGGCTTCGCCTTCGATGAGCTTCACCTTCCACTCGCTCCATTCTTTTCCGCCGTGATCTACGTGGTAATTGGTGATAAGGACGTTCCCTGCCTTTTCGGCCCCTTTGAAGAATTTTATAAAAGCAGCGTAAGTCTCTTTCTTGGCATCTTTCTTCTCTTTGGGGGTCATCTTCGACCAGTTCGTATACTTCTCAGTCCAGTATCTGGGCTCAACCTCCAATTGGTATTTGATCGAAAGCTGTTTCTCCATCACTGATTTCTTCCACTTGGGGATCTGCTTAGCGATTTCGAGCCACTTTGAAGCGATCAAGAAGTCGACGGCTCCCTTGGCGTAGTCGATTCGGCCTCGCGTTTGGTGCCTTACGGGTAATACGAACTGCTTGTGAGGGGTCTCCCGCATTTGTCGGGTTACCCGTCGGAAGGGATCTAATGCCGGGTATTTGATGCAATCGGCTGATGAGGCCGTCATTTCCCAGTCGCCGTGGGTCAGTATTTCGGTGAATTTACCTTTGTCTTTTCCTTTTCTTACCTGCAGGCCGAGCCGGCATTGCGCCGCGTCGAGAGAAAATATATCCGTGATCTTGCCTGCGAGGTTTTTTGATAATCCGGTATAATGATTTGCGTGGGTATAATAGTCCAAGCTGGCCTCGTGCAGATAATTGTCGTGCTCGATTTCAGAGAGGAAGTCATCCACCTCAGAAATCTGCATCGGCATGAAAATTTCGTGGCCGTTATTCTCATCGATGCGGATATCTCCGTACATCAATCCTCCGCTGGTAAGCGCCTTCACTTTAAATTCAAGAACCGCGGGGAGGGTGTCATTCTCTTCGATTAGCTTGATTGTGTTTTGCGGGTGGAGATTGTCATCTCCCCAAGGCGTATAGTCCTTCGTGTAGGCGTTGTCTTCGTCGAGGACTTGTCGGCGATTAGGTCCGTCACTCTCCATGGTTGCCACCATACCAATACCGGTGGCAAAAAAAACGTCGCTGCTGTCTCCTTCGAGGATATCAAAATTCATAATACCGACCTTCCGTTATATTTTTCGATTAAGGCAACGTGAACAGTGATGGCCTCTTGATATCTATGATGCTCGCGCAGGGTCACGGTTCCGTTCTTCTTTGTAGAATGGTTGGACCCTGTGATTTGGGCTTGCTTGAGTTCGATTCGCTTCCCTCCCGTGTTGCGCTCAAAGTCGAGCGTTATTATTTGCAAATCAGCTGTCGCACCACGATGAAGCGACTGCATCATCTCTGAAATCGTTATACCGTTGTTTGGTTGCACGATTTCGAAAGTCCATTAAGACGCTCTTGAAAAAAAGGACAGTCAAAAAAAGGGGCGTGAGCCCCCTTTTTTTATTACATCATGCCTTCATCGGCAAAGCTCATATAACTTTCTTCAGTGAAGATGATGTGATCCAGTACCGGGATATCCATCATGGCACCCGCTTTTACAAGCTTCGATGTTAATCGCTTGTCTTGCTCGCTGGCTTGTGTTGTGCCGGAAGGGTGGTTATGTGCCAGAATGATTGCTTGTGCATGAGACAGAAGTGCGCATTGGAATATCATACGCAGATCTACAACGGTTCCGGATAGCCCGCCTTCGGAAATTTTCATTACTCCGAGAACGCGGTGCGCGCGATTAAGAAGCAAGATGTAGAAGGCCTCATGGTGTTCCATGATTGGCTGGAAGAAGGGCCGAAGTATGTCTTCAGCGTCTCCGCTTGATTGAATCTTCGGTCTTTCAGAAACCGCAATTTTTGATTTGTAGCCGAGAGTCACTTCGGCAATCTGAGCAATTGATTGATTTAACATTTGATTGAGAATTAAGTGAGAAAATCAATTATCGAGCAGATCACCGGTCGCAGCTCTGACTTCAGTCAAGTGGTAAATTGGAATAAGTCTTATGCCGAGAAAACACTTGACTTGTCATGAGCTCCCGACCGATCTTGCTACGATAATTGAATGATCGACTCTGTGCGGTGGGTGGCCAGGATCTCATCTGATCGGAGATCAGTTTTTCACTCGTACAGCCTACGCGAGCTCAATCGGTAAATTCCCAAACCGATTAGCGCCGAAGGTTGTACACCCTCGGCATGTTCTTTTGGTTCTTTTCTTACAAGAACAGAACACCACCGGATTCCCTATCTTCGTCACATCTGAGCTTAACAGCTTTGATTGAGAAGAAAGCCCGTCGAATTAGTCACTCGGCGGGTTTTCGCGTTTCTGTCCGGGCCATTCTCATTTTTCAGTGGGGGCGGGGTTTCTTTCTGCTTGTTTTTCAATCGTTTCGGCTCATAGCCCACTCCGTTTTTTTCTCAAAACGGGGTGGGGATGACACCGACACCACGCCGCGCCCTGTCGGTCGATTGCAATTGCAAAAGATTTTCGCGCCTGATATATGAGCGGGCTGCCCCTATAGGTGAGTGGTGTGGGAAAATTTGTGTAGTGGCTATTCCGCTTTAGGCTATAACTACTTCACCTCCTTCGTATGACCTGCCTTCGGCGTAGTCCATTTGCATACCCAGCATAAGGCTGTCCATAGCCTCACCTGCGTGAGGTGCCTCTTCAGGAGGAACGACGAAGCGTTGCTTTTCATAGTCCTTCTTCTCGCTGGACTTATCTTTAGTTATGGTCCCCCGCGAGCTGTACTTGATATCGGTGTTATCCATCGATATCCTTAGATATCTGCTGTTGGCGGCATTGAATCGTACAGGAAGATATCCCTTGTGCTCAGCCAGGCACTTGTTCCATTCTTCGTAGAGATCCTCATGAGATGGAGCCTGTCCTATGTACATCGGTGTAACGGTCCATCCTCTGTCCTGCAGTATTTCTATGACTACCTCACTTGATGGTTTGTGGCCTTGCTCGGTTACCCTCTTAAGGGTGTGATCAAAGTAGAAGATCACCTGCTTTGATTCATGGGGTTCGTAGTAATCGGCCCATAAGTGACACATCTCCACCAGATGCTCAGGAGCCTTAACGAATTGGTGGTTGATCGTATATATCTTTTGATTCTTTAACTGTGCAGTCACCACATTTGTAATGGGAGCATTCACATCTAATCCTATATGCAGAGGTGCGTTAAGATTGCAGTCTTTGTCAACTATACAGGTCTTCTTCGCTCCTTTTCTATCGAACTTCTTGGCTTCCCATAGATCGTAGTCGGTATCGTGATAGAAGTGGTCGTTGGATAGGAGTGCGTAGAATCCGTCAGATACCTTGTTCATATCCTTGTTGAGCACTGAGATGTTGTAGTCCCATTCATCGAGTAGTTTCACAAAGTCTTTAATCGTCTTAATCCCCAAAGCGTGGATATTCTCAAGCGTCGAGGCTTCGGAGTACATGAAGGCTTTCTTTCTGAGTTCGGATATTCGTGAATTCCATAGTTTCACTTGGCGATCCACTTTTTCAGCGGCGGCCTCTTCTCCCTTGTCGAGATGCTTTTGAGCCTTGGCCTCAAGCTTACCGATCATCTTCCAGCATTTCATGATGGCAGTGATCAGCTCGGGCGTGGCTTCTTTTTTGTAATTTAGGATCCATCGCTCGTCAAGGCTCTTCGGTCTATCAGTTACCATCAGAACCGCTCCGTAATAAGGCGATTTCTCAAACTTATCCCTGTTACCACGCTTGGCGAGAATTAGCTCTTTAACTCTGTTCTCGTTGCATAATCGAGCTTCCTCGATCAAGATGGCTTCGTATTCCGTACCGTTGTTTATGGTTCGGTCCATTGAGGATAGCAGGGCCACCGATCCGTTATACCAGAAGATCATATGCTTCGCATCCCCTCGAGGGCGTCTGTATGGTTTGGGGATATTAAGTTCTGCAGGTGGCTCTTTGCCTATCCAGTAATGGATGCCCTCGACATAACCGTACCTTTCTTCCCAACCTTTCACGATTCCAGGAAGAATGTTCTTCATTAATCCTTCGTAGGTATAGGCTGCAATTCTAATTACCGATCGAGGCATGTTATCCATGCACTCTGCTGTAAAAATAGCAGACGGACCGTCGGTCTTACCCGTGGCCCGTCCCCAAATTACTACTGTGGTCACCGCTCTAATCAGCCAATAGAGCAGCTGCGGTATGTTAAGATGAACTTTCCTTGTCGGTTCGCTCTGAGATTTCTTCGAAGTCAACATATTCGCCTTTCTTTTTCTTGAACTTCTCAGGCTCCAGAAGGGCTTGAATTTCTCTTTCAAGCTCGTCTTCGGGCGGAAGCTCAACATCGGCGAAAAGTTCGGTGAAGAAGCCGAAAATCGGTTGGACAGGCTTAAGCTTGCTGTAGTCCACATCTATCGGATCAGGTCTATCCAGTCCCTGCAGTTTGATCAAGTTGGCCATACCCATGTTAAAGCCGCGAATATCGTCCATCTCCAAGGCCTTAGCCATCACTTCTTTTGTCCACTGGGAAAGCGAAGCTCGCTCAAACTTACGGTTGATGTGTATCAGGTTGCCTTGAATGTATTTCGCTATATCCAAGTCCCTGTATGCGGTAGATCGGTTAATCGCTTTACCGGTCTTCTCTTTGGTCAAAGCCAAGTGAAGATCGATGACTTGTTTTTCAATTCGATGTTTATCCAGTAATGAAATTACACTCAGCACCCGTTGCAGTATCTCCCCTTGTTTAGGAGTCAGAGATCCCCGATCATCTTCGGGAGTAAGGAGGTATTCTAGTAATATGTCTTTGTTGTCGGCCTTCATGCTACGTTGTCTTTTCGAAGTTGCTTCAGAAGAGCATCTGAACTATTTTGAGCAGGTGTAGATCCTCGCTTGGCCATCTCGATAATGGCCTCTCTGATCTCAGCCTCAGCTTTCAATCTGCCTCGGCTTACAATTTCAAAGATCTCGCCTTTTTCCAGAAGCATTTGCATGCGGAACGCTTCCACATTTAAGCCCATGATCAAGGCAAGATCCCTATCGTTAAAAAGCAATCCCGCGAAATGTTCCAGATTTTCTTTCTCCTCTTCAGTCAACGCCTTCATAACTCAAAGGGATTCGCGTTTTGAATTTCTGCAAGAATGATTTCTCTGTAAAATTCGGCGATGTCCCTGTGAGTAGATATAACGTAGCTTTCAATGCGCGGGTTACGAGTGAGGTTTGCGCTGGAGCTGATCCCAATAGCCCAATCATCATTGATTAAGACGGTGAGCTTGGCGTGGATCTTCGTCAATCGAATGTCTGTGATCTGGTTTTTGATCAATTGGTGAGCCTGAGGACACTGCACCCTTATCCGTTCATCGAAAAGCCCATAGATGTGCGTCAGGCGCTTTTCGTCTATCAACCGAAGCAATATCCTTACAGCTTGCTCCTTAACACTCCAGCTCGTAACGTATGCCTCTGCGGATCCGATTTGACCTAAAAGATGATCTATGAGGTGCGGGGTAGACCAGGCTCCGCGGGTAAGGATATGGATGGTCTCATCGCGATGAACATCGCCGATGAGACTATCCAGGTGCGCGGTCTTGGGTGAGAGAAGAGACCTGTTCTGCCCTTTTGTGCGAAGCACTCGGGCGAACTGGTCGCCTTCTTCGGGCTCTTTTTGTTTCAGGTCATCCTTCTTGATCAACATACTCGAGATACTCGTTAATTTCCTCCATAACCTTCTGCTTGGCCTCCACCTCTTTTAATTTTGCGGGGTTTTTCTTGTTGCGGGAGATGAAGCTTGGGTATGATTTCATCGCGCGCAGCCAGAAGGTGAGCTGTTCGACCTTCGTCCGTTCCTGATCGTCTCCCGGAGGTGCATAGCCCGGGGGATAACAGCCGGTCTTCTTCCAATAATCCAAAATCCGATAAGCATCACGAATCATGCGATCGTAGCGAACAATGTTATAAGCCATTTTTCTCAAGGAAGGCCCGGGTTGGATATCCCGGGCTCTGTACCGATAATAGTCACGCTTCTTGTAATACTCAGGAATGGCATCATCCAATTGCTTCAGATCAGGAGGAAGGTCGATCTGCTCGCCTCGCGTGTGGAGCTTCGCTGATTCCTTTGAGTGGGGTCGACGCCTCTCCAGTTCCTCGTAGATCTGTTCGAGCTCTTCCCTCAGAAGTTCCCTGGTTAGTGAATTATTGCCTTGGTTTATCTGGAACGCGAGCGCACGGTTCGGCCGATAACGCGGCGCGTAGTCGTTATAGAGCAACCGACCCTGCTCGAAGTCTCCGGAGCCCTTTAGCCATGCTTCAATTTCGTCCATGAATCAAAACTGCAGCGAAACTCAGCCCCTTGAAAGGACTAAATTCTCCGCATGAGCCAGTAGAAGGTGCCCTCTATGTTTTTGCAGCGAAATCCGCACTCTCTCAGAAGGTGGGTTAGGGTCGGCCTGGGTATCGGACCGAATAGCGATCGCATCTCGTTTGAAATTTCTTCCGAGGTAACCAGATCAGGTCCCTCTGCATCTTGAAAATCTACAGGCTCAAAACTTTCTTTTAATTGATCGGCAATCTGGTCTACTACATCGCCATCAAACTCTTCATCTCTCACATCTTCCATAGGGACCGGGGCTTTGTTTGGCGACACGCGCACAATGCACGGAGGTATTTCTACCCCAAGCCCCGGCCATTCCCGGAAGACCTGGTTCGTGCATTGTCCTAATACGTGTCGCCAATCCAAATGTATGCAAAAAAGCCCTGCCAAAAATAACAGGGCTTTCTACCTCAAACTATGATTCAGCTTACTTCTTACTCGAAGAAGTGTCTTTAGCGGAGCTGCTCGAGCTCGAGCTCGACGAGCTTGATGATGATTTCTCTTTCCACTGCAGCACTTTGCAGTATTCGTCTTTAGCCACCGTCTCCAAAACAATAGGTGAGGCCGTTCTAAGGTCTACACTTTTGTTTCGGTAGCGAAATTTGATCACGTTCTTTTGAACGTGAACAACCTCGCCGGGGCAATCTGATCGCTTAGAAAGATCAAAGTCTCTGAGCTCCTTCAGGCGTTCTTCATTGGATTTTTGTTCTGCCATCTCTTTATGGTTTTTCGGTTACGGTACCTGTATAGAAGTAGAACTTCGGCAGGTATCCTTGAATCATTCCGCTCCATCCGTGGCGACCGCTTTCGTCGTTGGCCAAGGCCGAGTCAAAGTCTCCCGAAATCTCTACTCCTCTGCAGCTGGTACCAAGACAGATGTATTCGGTTCCTTCACAATCGGGCTTTTTCACCAATACCACCAAGTCAGGATCCTCCGTCAGCATTTCTGCAAACGGTGCATTCAATCCCGGGCAGAAGAAAGGAAGTTCGGCATTCCAGCCGCGGCTGTCTTTCTGACCTACCTTTTTCAGCATCAACTGCACGGTGTCTTTCGTGGTGTAGATGCTCACGAATCCATCGCCTGTATCAAAGGTGATGTCACCGTTCAGTCGAAGCGTGTCTCCCGGGTTGGTGTAAGATACGACCGAAGGAAAGGCAAGAATTTCCTGCTTTACGCATACCAGAAGCTCTTCGCTCATTCCGGGAGAGTTACCCCCGGAAGGTTTTACAATGTCTGTAATTGCCCAGCTCATATTATCCCTCCACTTCTTTAAGGAATCCTGCCTTGATCTTCACCAGCTCTTCGGCCAGCTTCTTATCGCGCGACAGTACCTCCGCGTTTACTTCTTCTCCTTTGTAGGTGGCTTTGGCCACAGTGATCTCGTAGGTCTTGCCTCCGATCTTCACTTGCTTGCGTTCTTTGGGAGCGCTCTTCTCAGTGCTCTCCAGTCGGGCATTCAACTTAGCGTTGATGCCTTGAAGAGATTTTACGTCTCCCTCCAATTCCTGAGCTTTAGCAGCCTGATCTCTCAGGCTGATAAGCTTCTGAAGTGAGTCATTTTTCAACTCACCCAAGTCATCGATCTCTAATCCCGACAACTCGTTTACCAATTCTTCTTTCGTCATGATGCTATTGATTTTTAAAGGTTAGAGATTAGGCTTGGTCGTTGATCACCATGGCTTTCGGATCTTGAATTTGGAATCCAAGGTTTCCGCTTACTCCGTACTTAGCGGTCCATAGCTCAGACTTCACTTCAGCGATTTTATTGTAATCGCTCATCATGTCAGTACCCATAAGCATGTTTCTCATTGGGGTCATAATGATTCGTCGTGTGCCATCCATCCATGTGCATGGAAGAACCAAACACTTCCTGTTCGATTTAGGTAGATAAATACCTCTGTTGTTTACCCAATTTCTTTCGCTCTCTGTGTACTTACCAACTTGAACCTCAAAGTCATCAAGGAGGTAGTCAAAATCAGTGTAGCTGCAGTAAGCAATCACTCCCATTTTTCTGTAAGGCTTAGCAAGCGCTCTGAATAGTTCAGTGAAAGCAGCGTAGGCATAAACGTTGTTATTGTCAATAGCTCCGATTGTGGTTGCAGTAAGAAGTGAAGCATCAATTAATTCCTGAATTCGATAACCGAACCCGGGGGTGATTGCTTCAGCATTTACTTTCGTCCACTTTGCAGGCGTATCTTCAGGGTCTTCCCCTGCTGAAGTATCTGCCTCACACTTCCAGTAATCCTCTATTCCGTCGGCACTGGTATATGTGATGTAATCACCTGCAGAGTAAGTGTCTCCCGGAGCGAATGCCACGGCATCCGATTTATCAAATCCGTGATAAGTCGTTTTATCATTTATTTCTGAATAAATCTTGGCTAAGAACTGATTCCATGTGTCTTGAGCGAAAGGGATTCGCTTTTGAGTTGCACTTGATCCTTCGGCGGCAGCTAATTGCTCCTCCAACCAGGTCTCGTAATACTCCTTAATCTCAATCTCCTCTTCGCGCTTCCATAAATCTGCTTCGAGAACCCGAGGCTTGTACTCCATAGTGGCGCGGATCTGCTCCGTCTTATTATAGGGCCTTACTCCGTCGCCTATGAGCAACTCAGTCATCTGCATTTTGCTTTTAAGCGCTCTGATTACGCGAACATCTCCGGTTATCTCCATGCCGTTCAAAGCCGTAGAGAAAAGAGCTTTTTCATACTTACCTGCGTAGGTATTCAAAGCAATAATTGGTGATACGCCGGCAATGTAAATGACTTCAGTATGCTCGCTTATTATTGATCTGGCTGCATCTAAGCCATCAGACAGACTCGATGAACTACCAAAAGCGGTTACCATCGAGAGCAGTCCGAACAAGAAAAATTTAAAAAACTTCATGTCTGGTTTGTTTAATGTTTAGGGTTTATAATTGATGCGGACTACTCGATTCCGCGTTCTTTCAGCATTTGGTCCAACTCTTCGTCGAAGTCACAAAGAATATCGTCATCCTTACTCTTCAACTCCTTCTTCTCTTTCTGCAAAGGCGTCTTCCTTCCCTCGGTCTCGAGGTTTCCGACTTCCTCTGCGAGATCCTTGCCTTCAGCGCTGTCGTGACCCAGGTGCTTCGCTATGCCGTTGAGCTGCTCATTGGCTGCTTTCAACTCGGTTTCTTTGCTTGTAAGCTCGCCTTTTGCAGTGCTCAGGTCTTTTTCTAATCCTGCGGCATAATCCAAAGTGGCTTTTACTTTGGCTTCAAGGTCAAAGCCTTCCTCTTTGGCTTCCTCGCCAAAGAGTTTCTCTATCGCGGCGAGAGTCTCCGATCGGTCCTCTCCCTCATTTTCTGATAGCTTGGCCTCGAGGGCTGCTATCCTGTCGTCCTTAGCCTTCATGGCCTTCTGGTGATCGGCGACTGTCATGAATCCAAACTTCATATCGCTTGTTTTTGAGTTGCTAAATTGTAGGCGCGGCTCACGGCCATTTCCAATGTGGCCAAGCCGTCTATTATTCCGAGTTGCTCCCCCTTCACGGCGTTAAAGACTTTACCGGTAAGGGCAGAAGCGTCAATTTTTTTTCGTTGGGTTCTTACCCGCTGGTGGAAGTCAGCGGCGAGCTCGCTCAGATGATCCTGTGCCGTGGAGTAATCTCCTTTGCGGATGTCTGATATCACCTTGTTCTTGTCAGGATTCTGCGGCGCGTTGATGTAGTGGTATTTGCAGCCTTCCTTTTCAAACCAGGGAATCATATCCATAAAGCTGAGGGCTGCACCGATGGATCCCACCCGTGAGCTGGGATGATCTCCGTAAGTCTCCGTGCAATGTGTAGAAATGGCTACCCCTGCACTGGCATTAAGTCCGGTGAAGCGGCAGATGATGGGTTTTTTTTCGCGAGCCTCAAGCAGCTCGTCGCAAAAATTGAAGAGCTTATAAGCAGATCCCCCTCCTGTCTCCAGGCGAAAAACGATTGCACTGATCTCCTCCTTATCCAATGCCCACTGAAGCTGAGCACTTAAAAGATCAAGCCCCGGAATACCCCAAGAAGTCTCGGGCATCACGGGGCCATTCAACGTCATAATAAACACTGAGCCCGAAGGAATCTCTTCTTCATCGTCGTAATCCGCGAATTGAAGCAGATTGTTTTCGTCGGGGCTGGCAAATCCTACGGCATTCCTGGCTTCATTCTCAGCAATCCATTCACGTGCATCGCTCTCGCTTTGCAAGCCGTTAACCTGCAAAAAAAAGGAGTGGGCGAAGCTCTCATCAACCAATGTACCATAGGGCAAAAGCCCCATCAACCGCTCTATTCTCTTCACTTCATTCGGAACTCAGTGTGTATTGAAATACGAGTGACTTCAAATATCCACGGAGTGGTTCCGGAAGTAAAGGACAGGGTTACGTAGTTATTATGGCTGCAGGTTCGCTTCGGGTTAAGCTCAATTCCAGATTATAATGATTGCTGTCACGGGCATTCTGTCCGTGATCGCGCATCACGTGCTTAATAGCGCAGGGTTCCTCTTTTGTGCCGGCTATTTTTACGGTGCCATTCAGGTCGGTAATTCGCGCCAGGTATCTTCTTCGCTTCAATGTCTGCAAGTAGGAGATGGAGTTGGTGCTGTCTTTTGGAGATCTCCATGTTACCTTAAGATCATGATGCTCTCCGTTGTGTCTCTCCACCAAGTGGGCTGAGTCTTGCGTAAAATACACTTCTTCCCAGTTTTCACCTGCTGAAAGAGATACATTGGTTATCACTACACCGTTTAAAGTCAAAGCATCGCTGCTGACTTTATCAACGTCAACGATTTCTAACTTGCATATAGAACCTGAATTGGTTCCTTCTTTTTCGAGAGCCATACGCTATTTTATTGGACTGAGTTCGGAATTTTTATCTATATCGCACGTCCTTCGCGGATTTTGCGTCTTTTTAATCGTTTGGCTTTGCATCTTCGGTACCTTTTATACATGCTTTCTTCCAAATAATCGTCTTCAGTAATACCGAATTCGGCTCTGAATTCACGGATCACAACCAACTCTTTTCTGCCTTGATCCAATTTCTGTTCGATTACCGATTCGTACAGATCTTTCCAGAAGGTGATTTCAATGAGCTCTGCGAGGTGAACCTTGTTTCTATTGCTGATCCATCTACCGAGGCGATTGTCTCTAATGTACCAATAGGGCAGGCGGAGAGCAAGTCTTTTTTCGGTTGGTATTCTTTCGGGTTTCCATCCTCTGGGAGGAGTCCCCAACATGGTTACCACTTTGTTCCAGAGAATGTCGCTCTCATCTTTGTGATTGAGGAAGATGTAATTACCCGGATTTCCTGCAGTAGCATACTTGATCAGATAAGGTTTGAGTTCAATGCAGATCTCTACAAACTCGGGTTCGGATTTCAGTTTAGGCATAGCTATTTAAGTTTAATTGTTTCCAAGTCATTTTCCTGTTCCCTGTGGTCCAAGACAAGAATAGCCGCCTTCATCAGGGCAGCTTTCCAATAGTCAATAAATCGGGTAATGTCTCTTGCTTTTGCATCTGCCTTTTTGTGCAGACTTCTAAGCGTGTTACAATTTAGAGAAAAATGAGCTGAAATGTCAATAGTGACAAGCACTACAGGTCCGTAACAATCAAAGTGTAACGAATAATTGTTACAGCTCAAAGCGGTGATCTGAGTGTAACAATGCGTAACAATCTGTAACAAATTGAGGGTATTTTTCTTGAAGTTACACTCTAAGTTACGCTCTTAACTTCCTCTTTTTCTAATTATTGAATAAATCTATATAAGTAACGTAACAATTTCACCACCGCTTCGGCAGAAAAAATGAATTTTAATAGATAAACGTGATAGGAATATGAGAATCAAATTTTGCGCGCAAAAAAAACACCTGCTACTCCTACGACTAAATCTTCAGCCGAGTTTCACGAAAAAACCCTCGACCGAAATGGCCGAGGGTTGGAGGGCGTTCCTGGTGATTTTTTAAAGCATTGGGGCCGCTTGGCTGACTTTAGCTACGTGGGTATAGATTTCGGTGGTTCTTCCTGAGCTATGCCCAGGCATGGATTGGATGAACCTGCTGTCTGTGCCTCGCTCGAGCATGTGTGTGGCAAATGAATGCCTCAGCATGTGAGGGTGCGCCCCTTCTCCGAGGTACTTGAGGCATATATTTCGCAAGCTGGTGGCACTGTAGGGTTGGCCTTTTATTCCTTCGAACAGAAAAAGCCAGGGCCGATCTGATCTGAAATACTCTCTGAGCAGATCAAGGAGCGATTCGCTCAATGGCAGGTATCGGTCTTTCTTCCCCTTGCCCTGCACCACCTTAATTTGCATACGTCGGCTATCGATGTCGGTGATCTTCATGTTAAGTAGCTCAGACCGTCGCAGGCCCACGCTGTACATCAGTGAGAGAATGGCTTTGTGTTTGGTGTTGGGGATGGCGTTGAGTTTTTCTAAGAGCCATTCCCGCTCAAAGATTTCGGGCAGCTTCTTCTCGTGCTGCGCGTAGGGAATTTTCACAGCCTTCTTCGGCATATTCAATACATCGCGGTAAAGAATCCTCAGCGCGTTTGTCATTTGTCGCTGCTGACTCGGAGAGGTGCTGATCTGGTACTGCTCGATCATCTGCACCGAGATATTGGAAGGGTGCAGCTTAAAGTGGTTAAAGAATTTTACCAGGCAAGCGCGATAGGTGCGGATAGTCTTATCGGCTTTTCCCGTTGCCTTCAGGTGGTTGCAATAGACCTGTAATAACGTGCTTCGATTCATAGTTCTTGGTATTTAAGGGTTTAAGGTGGGTTTCTATATCTGAGAGTTAGCTTTCATTTGCCAACGCTCTAAAAGCATCTTTTTTAAACGGGCAAAAATCAGGAGTACTCCATGATGTATCACCTACTCTTTTTCTTTCTGAAAATGATGGATGTGTACAGTACACATCTTGCCCTGAGTCCCCTTGACATCTATAGCTTTCTGAAACTTCAAATTTGCAATTAAAGCATGAATATTTGACCGTTACTTCTGGACCTTCATTTGTTTTCATATCTCTTCAACTTTTCCCACCGCACAAAAACGAAAAGCTAACATGCGGTATAGTTAATGAGCCTTTGATATTGTTGTGGTAGTAGTTGACCCAGGTATGGCGGCTCACATAACCATACCTGAGTCGTTGTATGCCATTAAAACGGTACGCTCGTACCTCGCCATACAACATGAGTTATCTATCATTTACTTCCACAATCCTTTCAAAAACCAAAAACTTAACGGTATCAGGGTCAATTTGAAAAAAGTCATTCGCTGTCCCGTCTGAGTCGTAATGCCTATAAAGACTGTATTCGTTTTTGATTAGAAGTTCGTCCTTTTTAAAGGCTCTAATCACTTTAGCGAAAGTAGATGCGTCCTCCGTCCAATTCCAATCTCTTAAAAATCTATATTCCTTTTCCATGTCGTAAACAATAGATAACAATGGGTAAAATTAACCCTTCGGGTCGCTGCGCTTAATCTTACCCGATTCCGATAAGAATCATTAATCACCCTTCAAGCCCAACGCTTCTAATTCAGTAGGCGATAGTTTCTTTCTTATTGAGTCCAAGACTTCTGCTTTTTCAAGTTCGTCATTTCGCTTTGGAAGCTCTCCCAAATCTTCCACTTGGTATAGTCTATTCCCATCGGTATAAAGAGTCTTTTCTGCCACCTTTCCATTTCCTGACCACCACCCTTTTCCTTTAGCCAATAATTCAGCAGAAGCCTTTGTATACCTATACCCTACATGCTTTACATTTCCAATTTCGTTTACTACCTCTTGTGCCTCGAATAATGTGATTTTTTCTAATTGCATTTTATTATGTATTTACCCTCGCAAGGGTGATTATCAATTCTTATCTCTGTCCGTTGTATGCCATTAAAACGGCAAGGGCTTCGCACATACAACAATAGATAAAAGCAATACTTAGCATTTGCGTAGTTGTTGCTCTCTCCATTTATAAGCCTTTTTGCGCTTAGCAAACTGCCACCATTTACATTCATTCAGCTTTTTAATGAATGTTAGTTCAATAGTGTATCGTAATATCGAAAATTCTTCTTTCATAGTCGTACTGCTTTTATCAGATTCCGTTAGCAGCAATTAAAGCAGCCGTTCACCAGTCCAATCCTCGTAGTTATTTTGTACTTGATGAATAAATGATACTTCTACCGCCTTATCCTTGTAAGTCATTTTCCATTTAGGAAATGTGTCAAATCCATCTTTTTCTATTTGCTCAACTTTAACCCCATTTTTTTCAAGTTCATCACCAAATAAGTCCTTCATGTATTGCTCTTTAGCGTTTAGAAAAGCACAGTTTTCCCAATCTTTATTTATAGCATCTTCAAATCCTTCTCCAAGCATTTGGGGTTGAGCGGTTATGAAGTTTGGCGGTATCACCATGCTATCAACCAAAATTAGATTTCCTTTTCTAAGCTCCGATTTGTCTTTAATTATTTGAATCATCGTTTTTTTAATTAACTGCTGCTAACAATGTGTAAAAACAAGCCGCATAGCAGGGTTACGGCTTTAGAATATCTTAGTGGTTTGCGGCCAGTTCTTACACGAGCCGTTACCCCATCTAAGCCGCACAATCAATAATCCCCCCAACTCCGTCCGTATTTTCAACCATAAATACCCTGCCCGCTTCGAATAGGGCAGAGAACTGTCGCTGCCGCGCCGGGTGCTTACCTAAAAAATCTACGCGATATTTCCCCTCATCAATAAATACCCAATAACTAATGCCCCAGAGGTATTTCTTGCGGCCGTCTTCGTCAATCCGATAGAAGTCTTCAGCCTTTGCTTTTCGCAGCTTTAAGTTGAGTTGAAAGGTGCTTTTTGGTGTCATGATGTTCCAGGTATTTGTCGAGGTTTTTTGATCGCCGGTTCTCCAGGTCGTTGATGTGTTTCCTCAGCTTGATCACTTCCTCGTATTTGTGATGGAGTGTTTTTCGGGCGCGGAGAAGCGCCTGGTCTATTTCCTGATTGCGCATTCCGTAGCTGCGCTTCTGTCGCTGCAGCGTTTCAATCAGGTATTCGGCGTTTTTTTCTGATATAGTGCTCATGTTTAGAAGGGTAAATCGTCACTGTCTTCGTCAGCAGCCGGGACATCAAGTCCAAGGTCGCCTTGTTTCGATGTGAAGTGATTTGGCGCCTCGGTTGAAACTTCTTCCGGTTCATACTCGAGCTTCTCCTTAATGAAATCCTCGCGATTGAACACATAAGGCCTGCCAATGCTTGGCTTCTCAATTATTTTGATGGTATATTTCATTTCTTCGCTACTGAAATGCTCATGAATGGTCGGGAACTTGAATCGCTTCACCTTCTTGCCATCTTCGTAGCGTTCCACCCCCATGTTCTTGCAGCTCTCCTCAATGTAATTGTGTTCGTACCTGCTTCCCTTGAAGAACTCCTTCGAAATGTTTTTCGTGCACATCATGATCTCGTCGCGGCTCTCTTCTATCTCAAAGAGATGGGTAATCTTGTTGCGGATCTCCTTCTCGATAGTGGGCAGGC
Organism: uncultured Cryomorphaceae bacterium; assembly: GCA_964635965.1. Taxonomy (GTDB): domain Bacteria; phylum Bacteroidota; class Bacteroidia; order Flavobacteriales_D; family Cryomorphaceae; genus JAKVAV01. The sequence goes on along the minus strand of CAZWQX010000063.1, from coordinate 4,192 downwards.
TGTGTTGAACCAAGGTATGCAGTGCTTCGGTCTTTATCAGGCTGTCGGCAAACCAAGCTCTCGTGAGTTTCTCCGTGGCCAGCTTTCGCTTGTCCAGGAAATTCAGGAAGGCAGGGATCTCCTCGTAGAGCTCGTCCTCAAGGTCGGGGTTGATCTCGTGCGCCTCCAGCTTGCGGATCTTCCGCACCCAAAAGCGCGTTTCATCTTTATCCGTATTAATGAAGTTGCGCTCGTTATTGCTCATAAATATGAACTTGCCGAAAAAATCAAGCTCTTTCTGATCCTTCCCCTTTGAATTCATCATCACCTTGTCGCTCGTGGCTAAGGCTTTGATCTTCTCCATTACGGGCTTCTTGTCGATCAATACCTCCTCGCACATGATCAGGAGCTTCGAGCTCCAGCTGGAGTTAAAGTCGTTACTCAAATCGCTATTGCCTACCCAAACGGCATTGTTGCTAAAGATGAACTTCAGGAATTTTCCGAATGTCGATTTCCCCGTCTGCTTCTCCTGGCTCACCAGGCAGAGAATGGGTAGCTTCTGCGTGGGCTGCTTGTAAAGGAGTTGGATGTATTCAAGGCCGAGCTCGAGCTCCGAGATCTCGTGAACCTTTCCAGTCTTGGGATGGGTAAAGCTGAATTTCTTGTCGCCGAAAATGTGAGTGAGAAAGCCCTTGGTCGATTCCCATTCACCATCTTCGCGCTCGGTCCACTTAAAGGGGTGGTACAGGTTGTAGCAATTCGAAATAATCGGTTGGTAATCGTCGTGGCTGGGCACGTTCACGAATTTGAAGAGCTTGGGAATGTGCTCTTCGAAATTTTTGCCATGGTCTCGAAGAATGGTGGCTATGTTCCACTTCTCCAGAACGCGCTCGATGTCGCCCTTCGGGTTGGGAGAGTCGCCCCACTTGTAGTATTCGGTACCTACTCGGATGTAATCCTTTACCTCCCGCGGAATGAGGATATCGCAGTGGCCCGCGTCTCTGTTCCACTTATACTTAGTTCCGTTGTATATGAACGGCGTTTCTTTGATCTTACCCTGGTGAAAGAGGTAAAAAGAGTTAACCGAGTCGAGGCGGTACCACTGACGTACCTCGTCCATCTGCGTGGTCACGTTAAACTTGTGAAAGAAGGTACACGTAACCGTGGCCGTGTTGAGCTCTTCTCTGATCTGCTCTACATTTTCCTTGAGCTTAGCAGTAAATAACTCCTCGAGGGCGCAGTAGAGATCATCCAGTCCTTTAGGGTCTCCGCTTACACCTTCGCTCTTGATGGCCGCGTAATAAATGGCCATGCCTTCAAAGTCGCGAAAGAGGTTCTTTACCGTCCACGCGGTGCGGTAAAACTGATTCGGACGTCGGTAGATGTCTTTGTCGGGATCAGCCTCAGGGAAGTCCTGACTTATTCGTCTGGCATCACCATCGTGAAGCCACACTACGCGCTGCACCTTGCAGTCTTCTACGATCTTTCGGATATCGAAATGAAGATCCTTTGTGTCGCTCGATCGGTAGTGGGTGATGGAGGGAAGACCGATAATGTCGAGACCGTTCTGATCGCCTTTGGCGGCTTTGAAAGCGCCCTCCGTTAAGATGAGCGTGGTGATCTCCTCTTTGCGGTTGTACTTTTCGATCAATCCCGGGGGAATGAAAGGCGCCGTACCTGCGCCTCGGGGTATGGTGTAGCGCAGCGGCTCTCCCTTTTTGTTTTCCGTTCCGGGAATGTGCCGAATCTGATGGTAGGGCTTAGCGCTCTTGGTGCCTTTGGTTTTGTACACCGCGGGAATTCCCTCACGGGTAAAGTAGTTGATTCGAATGGATCCGTCGGGCCGCTTCTCGAATACCTGCAGCGGCTCGTAGTACTTCGGTTCCTCTCCTTTTTCCTTCTTAAAGCTGTCCTCCCAGTGCGGGCGCTGCACCAGGTATTTCTCGGGGTCGATCCCGAGCTCGTCCATTCGTTCGTCAAAGTATAGCCGTCCTTCGGGTAGGTCTTGTTTCTCTTCGGCCATATCACTTCTCCACTTTTGCGCCAACGGCCTTTACCGTAGCTACGGATTCCACATACTTAATGGCTCTTTTCATAGCCCTGCTCTTGTTGTAATCCGTCACGGATACCTCGGTCTGGTGAACTGGAATTTCATCGAGGTATATTTCGACGGTAATGGCGTAGTCTTTTTTAATGTGTTGCTTCAATCGGCGCAGAAAGTCTCCCATATCTGTATTTTTTTTGAGGGGTCTTAAAGGTTGTTCTTCGGTAAGGGTGATTCAAAGGACTTCCCAATCCATAATTCGGTCGAGGGAATAGTATGTCCAATAGCAGATATTTAAGCTGATCAAGGCTGCCACAAAACACCATCCTACATAAGAAAGGCACTCATGACAATTGTCTAAAAAATACATAAGGCTCAATACCATCATCACCACAACTGCTGAGGCTGCAACTACAAGACTGAGAGCAACTACAATTTGCAGTGTGCTTATAAGTAAAAATTGGCCTGTCCTTTTTATCATCTTCACGACTTTCCTCCTTCTCTTCTTTCCTTCGCCATCTTTGCAATTGTGTCCAGCGCTTCCCGAGCCTTAGGGCTAAGTTCTGCCCGGTAGCGAGCAGCCCTCAAGTCAGACGGGATCCAGTTAGAATCTTTTAGCTTTCTGAAGCTCCAGAGCATCTTTTTAAAGCTCGGGACCCGCTTGGCAAAGAGTATTTGTGCATCGGGTTCATCTTTCAGGGCCATTCGCCATGAATGGCGAAAATCCATCACTATATATCCGCGAATCATCAGGAATGTAGCGGAAAACGTTAAGAGCATGATGAGTATATAGTATATTAAGTAAGTGTTCATTGGTCAAATAGTTTGGTTTGATTTTCAGTTTCCTTGTGCGCCTTAATCATCTGATCTACTTTGCGCTCGAGCTCCTTGGATTTCTTCAATTCGTCGGGCCACCGATTTTTGAAGTACTGCTTCTGCGCCTCGCGCATGGCGGCTACGGTGTTGATGAAGTCGTTGAGTTCTTTCATACCACCATCTTCATTTGATTAATTTTCCTTTCCAAATACCATCTCGCTTTTTCCAAGTCCTGAATGGTCTTATCCGTTTCCTTTTTTCCTGCTCTGGAGATATATTTTACTGTATTTCCCAAGCAGAAATCCAGATTCCAAGCCTCGATTACTTTGATCGCTTCGTAGGGATTATCTTTTCCGCCATAGTGATCGGGGTGGTTTACCTGCTCCTTCTCACTCACAGCTCTAGTCCTTTTGAGATATTGGGAAATTGCGTGTGAAAGATTCCTCTGATCTCATTTGCGATCAGTCGATGCTCTAGCTGGGTGTGTTTGTCGCACCTGATCTGCAGGTAGTGGATCCACGAACGCACACTGCCTTTCATATAGATTCTGGTCTGGGTAGTGAGTGGAAGGATCATTCGAGCGCATTCCTTTGCCGCTCCTGCATCCAATAATCGTTTATACAATTCGCGTCCTTCTTTAAGGTGATCATCGATTGCTTCCGAAGCACTTTTTAAAAAGTTTACAGGTTCATCTTGAATTGTTTCCTCATAGGTTAGAACGGGATCAAATTCGTCTGTTGAGCTCTGGCGGTTCTTTTCAGCTTGCTTTCGCAACTGTACTGGCTCCATAACCAAAGCCTTTGCGTAGCGCTGTGAGAATTCTTGAAAGGAGAATGATCTATGTCTTAGAATTTGCTGAGCAATGGCTCTACTCGTAATGATCTCTACAGTCATGTCGACCATTTCAAAAGGCGACCAATGTTTGTTTCTTACCAGGTAAGCAATCAGCTTATCAGAAGTTTCTTTATTGAGTTGATTTGATGGATTGCTAACTCTGGCTATATACACTATTAGCTCTTCAGGCGTTAGCTTTTCTTCTTTTACTAATGATTGTGTCACTGACACTAATTCAACGTTCATTCAATTGGTTTTTAGGTTTAAAAACCCTCCCCGAACTTTTCGGGGAGGGGTGGTCCGTCTCGGGCAGGACCTTTCCTGTAGCTTAACGGGGCGTCTCCTGGTGGCATCGCACTTTGTCGGTCTCCTGCGCTTACCGAGGTTCAGCGCTTCGTCTGCAGAGCGAGAGGTACCTGCCTGCCGGCAGGCAGGCGCACATCTCCGCAGCCCATCCCTAACCGCCACTTCAGAGCTAATAGCCCCTCTTCTTTGGTGGGTTGTCCTAATCGGGAATCC